>WFTU01000083.1 GCA_015485375.1 Paracoccaceae bacterium
GATCTGGAGATTGGCGAGCGGCACCTCGGCCTGACGACGCCGGGCGAGACCGGCGCACTGGCGGTTCTGATCGAGCGGTTGGGTGCGCGGATGGCGGAGTCGGTTGATCTGGATGCTTTGATGGAAATCGGCCGGAGCGTGCCGGATTTGACGGCCGGGCCGCGGCCAAAACCCGAACGGTTTGCCGAGGGGTTGCGGATCGGCATCCCGCGCGACGAGGCCTTCGGCTTCTATTATCCCGACGATCTGGAGGCGATGGAGGCGGCGGGAGCAGAGCTTGTGTTCTTCGACGCGCTGCGTGACCCGGCATTGCCGGAGGTGGATGGGCTGTTCATCGGCGGGGGCTTCCCCGAGACGTCGGCGACGGCATTGGCTGCGAATACCTCGCTGATGGGGGATATCCGGTCGAAGATTGCGGCGGGCCTGCCGGGCTATGCCGAGTGTGGCGGGCTGATGTATCTGTGCCGTTCGCTCGAATGGCAGGGTGAGCGTTACCCCATGGTGGGCATTATCGAAGGCGATGCAATTATGTGCTCCCGTCCGCAAGGGCGCGGGTATACGCGGCTGGAGGCATCGGAAGATTGCCTGTGGAAGGTGGGCGCAGAGTCGTTCAAGGCGCACGAATTCCACTATGCGCGGGTGGATAATCTGCCGGAGGACACAAAGTTCGGATTCGATGTGCGCCGCGGGGCCGGCATTGACGGGGCGCATGACGGGGTGGTGGTGAACAACCTTATGGCGGGATTTTGTCATATGCGCAGCACCGAGAAAAACCCGTGGGTCGAGCGGTTTTTGCGGTTTGTGAAAAGCAGGAAAACCTAGGCGTCGGGATCGCCGCGGTCTCTGGCCTCGGGGGGCCACAAAGCGGTGCGGTTGCGGATCGCCGCGCGGATTTTTTCGATGCTTTTACGGGTGCGCAGAACTTCGGTATAACGGTATAGGCCGGTGTAGGAGAAGGGGTTTACCAGATCCAGTCCTTTCAGTATCCGCTGTACCGGTGATTGGTTCCGGATTGCGAGAACGTTATTTTCGGGTCTATTGATCGGAACAAAAGGCTTTTCGAGGATATCTTCGGAAAAACGGACGTAGGTATTGCGGTACCGTCGGGTATATGGCGTTTTGACGGTAATATAGGGCTTGGATGTTCCGACGAAATGCAACAGGTGCGGATCGAATTTCCGGATAAGGCGGAATTGCGTTTCGGAGGCTTGCCAGTTCCATTCGAGCGGTAGCGGATGCCAGTTTCCCCTGAGAACGCCGTTGAGAGCATCCTGATCGGTAAAATTGAAATGCTGGAAGTTGTCGGCGGCGTATTCGACCACTCGATCCTTGATATTTGCGGAACAATACGCCTCCACATTGAACAGCTGCACACCGGCATTGAAATAGCGGATGTTATCGATGCCCAGCGTTGCCCAGCTCTGGCGAGCGAACTCGTACAGTTTTTCGTGCCACTGGATACCGTCGAGTATCGCTGCGACCGGGCGATCCCGATCGGCCAGAGAAAAGAGATCCGTGAGCTTGCCGTGGCGCAAATACACGTCGGTATCGAGATAGATAATCTGCTCGTAATCGTTGCGGAAAATTTCCGGTAGCGCGACTTTGATATGGTTGGCAATCGGAATTGCCGGACGGGTGGGCATATCTTGTAATGACGCGGTGTCGATTTCGCAGACGCGAATCTCCGGCAGACGGGGATGCCTTGCATCGAGCCCCTCGACGGGTGTGCAAAAAACGAGATCATAGGCGCGATCAGGGTCGTTTTTCGCGACCTGCCAGAAAACGAAACGGGCATAATCCACGACATTTTCGTCGCCGCAAAGGACAACCGCGCGATTGTATTTCGCCGGACCGGTCTGCGAAAGGATCATGGGTCGGTGCCTTTTTGGAAGTAGCGGCAAATCACGGATATCAAAGAAAATACCCTGCTCGTCAGGAGCAGGGTATTCAGCCAATTAACCTTGGAAAGGAAGATATCAGGCTTTTTTGATCTCGAAGGTGTATACGTCACCGGCGGAGTCGGAGCTCAGCAGCTCGTTCCCGGTCTGACGGGCGAAAGCCGCGAAGTCAGCCACGGAACCCGGGTCAGTAGATTCGATTTTCAGGACGTCTCCGGTCGGCAAACCTTTCAGCATTTTCTTTGCTTTCAGGATCGGGAGCGGGCAGTTCAGCCCTTTAGCGTCGAGTTCGTGTACAGCCATTGTTCGTCGTATACCTTTCTGTTGTTGGGTAGTCTTGTCTTACATGAAGTAGTTGATGTTGGATTCGCCGGCAACTTCGAGGGCCGTTACAGCACCGCCGAGTTCCACGCCGTCGATCAGGTCTTCTTTCTTGATCTCGAACAGGTCCAGAGTCATCTGGCAGGCGATCATGCGCACGTCGGATTCGATAGCCGCTTCGCGCAGGTCGGCAATGGATGCTACACCTTTTTTCTTGATCAGGTTTTTCATCATCGTGGTCGCGCCACGGTCAACGCCCGGGATGGCGGAAACGATGTTCGGCATCGCCATGTGCATACCCATCATCGGCATTTTCATGCCCGGGTTGCCCAGCGTGGAAACTTTCAGGTCGAGGTCTTTCTTCAGCAGGTTCAGGCCATAGAAAGTAAAGAACATCGTGACTTCCATATCCATGGCGGCAGCAGAGGTGCCGAGGATGAAAGGAGGATAGGCCCAGTCGAGCGTACCCTTGGTCGCGATGATAGACATACTCTTGGTGTTGCTTGCTACATCATTCGGCATTGCGGTTCCTCCCGGATATTTATCATTGTAGTTTACTTAATTAGCATAAGTTAATACTATTATCGCCAGAAGGTCAAGAAAGCAGGGAAACCCATATTCACTTTCGGGTGTAATGCGAGAAAACCCTTGCAAAAAATGATGCGTCGCGGGTATCCCCCGACATAGAGAGAGCCGGATATTCCGGTCAAAAGGGCTAGGAAGTTATGGATATTGCAGAACTGGAAGACAAGGCGTCGGAAGCAAGTAACCTTTTGAAAGTTATGTCAAATCAGTGGCGTTTACTGATCATGTGTAACTTGATGCAGGGCGAACACTCGGTCCAGGATATGCAGAAACGGATCGGCCTTGGCCAGTCGGCTCTTTCGCAGCATCTGGCGATTCTGCGCCACGAGCGTCTGGTTGATACCCGTCGCGAGGCGCAGTCGATTTACTACTCGATTGCTAGTGCCGAGGCCGAAAGATTGCTCGCAACCCTCTACGACATCTACTGCACCGAAGACATGGTGAAAATGCTTTCCTGACAAAGGCTTAGTATTTTTTCCGGGTTTTAGACCGGAATTTCTATACATAGATATACTTATATATGCTAATGTGTTGGTGTGAATCACCGGCGCCTTTTCGCTTGTCTTGGGCGCGAAGCGAAACAACGACCGGTGCAAGATGACAAAAGGGACGGAGAATCATGCTGGAAACATGGAAAGAGATAGTCGTCGAATCATCGGCGCTTTATGTGGGGTTTGGCGGACTGCTGATCGGGTTCGTGTTCGGTTTTGTCGTATACCGGACGAACTTTTGCACAATGGGGTCGATCTCCGACATGCTGTCGTTCGGTGACTATCGCCGCTGGAGAGCATGGTTGCTGGCCATGGCCACGGCCATTGCCGGTGCCGCGATTGTATCGTGGCAGGAAATCGCGAATCTGACAGATTCGATATATCTGACGACGCAGTTCAACTGGGCCGGAAATATCGTCGGCGGCCTGATGTTCGGCTTCGGTATGGTTTTTGCCGGAGGATGCACCAGCCGCAATCTGGTCCGTGCCGGAGCGGGAGATTTGCGCTCGCTGGTTGTGATGATCATGGTCGGGCTGTTTGCTTTCATGACCATCGGCGGGCTGATCGGCCCGTTGCGGGTGATGGTTTTCTCGCCGGTTACCGTCAATCTGTCGGATTACGGCATGGAATCACAGGGCATGGGTGTCATTCTGGCCAAGTTTACCGGCATGTCGCCCTCGACCGGCACAGCTATCGTGCTGACGGTGCTGCTGGTCGGTCTGTTCGGCTATATCTTCAAGAGCAAGGATTTCCGGACCTCGCCGCCGCATGTGATTTCCGGTTTTGTGATCGGCCTGTGTGTGGTTGCCGGTTGGGCGCTGACCGGGCTCGCGTTTGACGAGCTGGCGGATAAACCCGTGGCACTGACCTCGCTGACATATGTGCAGCCGGCGGGGGCCTCGCTGGATTACCTGATGCGTTACACTGCGTACGGTGCGCCGAGTTTTGCTGTGGTGACGACTTTCGGGGCGCTCCTTGGCGGGTTTGCCGGTGCGGTTTCCGTGAAACGGTTTGCGCTGACGACATTTGCCAACACCAAAGATACCCTGCGCAACATGTTCGGTGGCGCATTGATGGGAACCGGCGGCGTTATCGCGCTGGGTTGCACCATCGGTCAGGGTGTGACCGGTCTGTCGACTCTGGCGCTCGGCTCGCTGATCGCGCTGATCTCCATTGTGATCGGCGGCATCGGCGGAATGAAATATATGGAATACAGTTTGATGAAAGAGGCGTAACGCCGCTTACCATTCAGGCATAAAAAAGCCCCCGTTCCTGACCGGAGCGGGGGCTTTTTTCTATTCGTCTTCTTCGTCTTTTTCGCCACGGAGCTGCGTGGCGATATTCAGTGCGATCGACTTGTAGATCTTTGCGTGCGGGCTGTCCGGATCGGCGACAACGGTCGGGTTGCCGTTATCCGAATGCTCGCGGATATCCATGTGCAGCGGGATCGCCCCAAGGAACGGCACGCCGAGCTTGATGGCCTCGTCCCGTGCGCCGCCATGGCCGAAGATATCGGAGGTTTCGCCGCAATGCGGGCAGATGAAGGTGCTCATGTTCTCGATGATACCGAGGATCGGCACGTCCACGTTCTCGAACATCTTGAGGCCCTTGCGGGCGTCGATCAGCGCCAGATCCTGCGGGGTGGAAACGATAACCGCGCCAGCCAGCGGAACCTGCTGTGCCATGGTCAGCTGCGCGTCACCGGTGCCCGGCGGCATGTCGAGGACCAGCACATCGAGTGTGCCCCAGTTTACTTCGCGCACCATCTGCATCAGGGCCGACATGATCATCGGGCCGCGCCAGATGACGGGGTTGTCCTCTTCCATCAGGAAACCCATCGACATGACCTTGATACCGTGACCTTCCATCGGGTTGATCTTTTCGTCCACAATATCGGGGCGACCGTCAATGCCCATCAGGCGCGGCATGGAGGGGCCATAGATGTCGGCGTCGAGCAGCCCGACCCGCAGGCCAAGCGACGAGAGCGCCAGCGCGAGGTTGGCAGCCGTGGTCGATTTGCCAACGCCGCCTTTGCCCGAGGCAACAGCGACAATGGCACCGACACCCGGGATGCCGCCGGCGGCCGGGCGCATATCGGGACCGACGGGGCGCGAGGTCTGCAGCTGCGGCGGCTGTTCGACCGGCGCGGGCGCGTCAACCTCGGCGGTCAGAACCACCAGTGCGCTTTCGATACCGTCGAGAGCCTCGACCCGTTTCTGCGCCTCGTCACGCAGCGGATCGAAGTTGCCACGGAAGGCATCGGGAACGGTGATCGAGAAGACAACCTTGCCGTTGTCTTCGGTGATTTCGGATACCAGATTGAGGGACACGAGGTCTCCGTCAAGTCCGGGAACAGCGATCTGGGACAGTTCGCCCATAATGCGGTCGGTGGTTGTTACAGCCATGTTCTTCCCTTTTTATATCCCGCAGCTTTGCGAGCTGGTTGTTTCATGCGTATATTAGAAGGTTGTTATGTAAGTTTGCAAGGTCTTAATTTTAAGGCCCGTGCCGAGGTCGATCGCGCCCCTTTTGGTATCCATTGTTCCGGGGGCTGCCCGTACAACTATTGCCTTCGCTACCGATATTGCGATGCGGGCCTATCTGGATGGCGCCGGCGTTCGCTGCGGGATCAAGGGCCAGCAACGGGGCGGCGGACGGGGTTAGCCGACCAGTTCGTGGCCTGCGTCCAGTGCTTCCATGTTCAGGCGGGCGAATTTTGCGGGGGTTTTGGTCTCTACGACGGCTTGCAGGGTGTCCTTGCTGCAGATGTCACTCAGCGCGGCAAGAGCGCCGAGGGCGACGATATTGGCGACGCGGCGGTAGCCGAGTTTCAGGGCGGTGGCGGTGAAGGGCAGGTTGTGCAGGGGGAAGTCTCCGGCCGGAGGTTCCGGTACAAGGTCGGAGTCGGTGATGACCAGCGTGCCGTCATGCAACAGGTCATTGGAGGATTGTGCGGCCACCCCGTCCAGTATCAGAAGATAGTCGAGGCGGTTGCCGAGGGGGAAGGCCGCTTCGCCTCTGGTAACGACCAGATCGGCGCGGCTTTGACCACCGCGGGACACGGGTTCGTAACTTTGCGATTGTGCCACGTTCAAGCCGCTTTCGACCAGAGTGGTAGCCAGAATCCTGGCCGAGAGGATCAGGCCCTGCCCGCCGCTACCGCTGAACCGGATCTGGGTGCTATCCATTCTGCTTCCCCTTTACCATCGCGCGATAGGCGGCGCCGTACTCGGGGCGGTCCTTCTGGCAAATCACGCCGGTTTTGAGGGCGTTGGGCCGGAAAGGCACATCGACCGTATTGCGATAGACGTCGGGACGCATGGAGGCCTTCTGGCTCAGGATCATCTCGGGCGACGCGCCGAGGTTGTTCTTGCGGCCGTAAATTTCGGTGCAATCGGAGATCACCTCGACAAAGGAAAAACCGTCGTGGGCGATGGCTTTGCGTAGCAGGTTTTTCAATCCGGTCACCTGCATGGTGACTTCGCGTCCGACGAAACTCGCACCGGCCGCTTCGGCCAGTGCGCAGGCGTCGAATACCGGTTCGGCGTTGCCGGACGGGGTGGTGGTTGTGTAGCGGTCGGAGCTGGTAGTGGGCGAAACCTGTCCGCCGGTCATGCCGTAAATCTCGTTGTTCAGCATCATGCAGGTCAGGTCGAGGTTGCGGCGACAGGCATGGATTAGGTGGTTGCCGCCGATTGCCAGACTGTCGCCATCACCGGAAATCACGATCACATGCAGATCGGGCCGCGCCAGCGCCAGCCCTGTGGCATAGGCCAGCGGCCGTCCGTGGGTGGTGTGGAAGGTGTTGGCGTCTATATAGGCCGACAGGCGACCGGAGCATCCGATGCCGGAAACAACGGCCAGATTGTCCTTGTCGATTTCCAGCTCGTGAATGGCCCAGAGCAGGGCGCGCAGGGCAATGCCGTGACCACAGCCGGGGCACAGGAAATGCGGCATCTGGTCGAGGCGGATATAGTCGTTGATGTCGAAATCTGTCGGGGTTTGCATATCGTTCATTCCAGCAGCTCCTCGACCTTGGCGGCGATCTCGGCGGGGGTGATGGCGGTTCCGTCGATGCGGTTCAGGCCGGTCACAGGTTTGTTGCGCAGCAGGCGCTCGACCTCCAGCACCAGTTGGCCCTGATTCATCTCCGGCACCAGCACCGCGCGGGCGGATCGGGTGGCGGTTTCGAGGGCGGCTTCGGGGAAGGGCCAGAGGGTGACAGGGCGGAACAGGCCCGCCTTCACGCCCTTGTCGCGCAGGTCGTTGACGGCCTGTTGTGCGGCGCGGGCGGTGATGCCGATGGTGACGATGACGACGTCCGCGTCCTCGCATTGCCCGGCCTGCCATGACTCGATCTCGCCCGAATGGAGCGCGAGTTTGTCGGTTGTGCGTTTCAGCGCCGCCTCGGCCAGTTCCGGTTTCTGGGTCGGAAAACCGTTCGGCGCATGGGTCAGGCCGGTAGTGTGGCTGCGATAGCCATCGCCGGGGCGCGGAAAGGGTGGCACCATGTTGTCGGTAACGACGTAAGGCTCGAACCCCTCGGGCGGGCCGCTGGCGAATGTGCGGGTCTCGACAGCATCGGGGGTCAGGGCGTCAAGATCGACGGTTTCGACCAGATGGCCGATGACCTCGTCAATCAGCACCACCACCGGCACGCGCAGGGTTTCCGACAGGTTGAAGGCGCGGATCGTCTCGCGATAGGTTTCGGCGACCGAGGCCGGTGCCAGCACGATAATTGCGTGATCACCGTGGGTCCCCCAGCGGGCCTGCATTATGTCGCCTTGCGCCGGTCGGGTCGGCATGCCGGTCGAGGGACCGCCGCGCATGACATTGGCGATGACGCAGGGGATTTCGGAGCCGCAGGCATAGCCGAGGTTCTCCTGCTTCAGCGAAAACCCCGGTCCACTGGTCGCGGTCATGGATTTCACCCCACCCATCGAAGCGCCGATGACCGCGCCCATCGAGGCGATCTCGTCCTCCATCTGGATGAACACACCGCCAACCTTCGGCATTTCCGCCGCCATGGTCTCGGCGATTTCCGAGGATGGCGTGATCGGGTATCCGGCAAAGAAACGGCAACCGGCGGCTACAGCCCCGAATGCGCAGGCCTGATTGCCTTGCAGATTGACACGGTTCGACATTACGCGATGGCCTCCGTCACGGGGGTGTTGGTGATCTTGATGGCGAAATCGGGGCAGAGCCACTCGCACATTCGGCAGCCTGTGCAAAGGTCCGGTTCGGCCAGCTCAGCCACCAGTTGCGCGTTCAGGCGCAGGCAGCGTTCGGGGCACATCTTGATGCAGATATCGCAGCCCTTGCACCATTCCCCGGTGATTTCCAGTCGGGTTGTGACTTGCGGCTGGAGGACGGGGGCGGGTTTGGCCGCCGGCTCGTCGATACGTTTGTCACCCTCCAGCGCCCATGCCCGACCTTCCTTGAAGGCCTGCATGTTGATGTCGACGGTTTTGGGCGGCACGAAGCCGCGGATGACGTCCAGCCAGTCCTCCGGCGCGAAATCGAGGGCGGTGGAGAGTGCACCCAGCAGAACCGTATTGGCGGCACGCAGATTGCCCAGCCCTTCGGCCATGGTTGTGGCGTCGATAGCATAACCCGCCTTGACCTTGCCCATGATTTCCACCGGCGTTTGCGGGGCATAGTTTGCCTCCGCTCCGCGACCACGGGCGCGGCAGGCGAAGGGCGGGACGATCTGCTGGGTGTCGGCGATGAAGGTGCCGCTCTCGGGTTTCATATAGTTGATCCAGCGCAGCCCTTCGGCCCATTCCAGCGCCAGCAGGATGTCGGCCTCCCCCTCGGGGATGGTCGGGGACCAGACTTTCGGGCCGAAACGCACATGGCTGAACACGCCGCCGCCGCGCTTGGCCATGCCGTGGACCTCGGACTGTTTGACCTCGAAACCATGGTTCTGGCACATCTGCGCCAGCACCTTGGACACCATGATGACCCCCTGCCCGCCGACGCCGACGATGAGTACATTGGTTGGTGCATTGCCCAAAGCCACCATGCGTCAGAGCTCCTTCAGCGAAATGCTGTCGGTCGGGCAGATCTGCGCGCAGAGCGTGCAGCCGATGCAGGACTCGGCGTTGATTTCCACCTTGTGGCGCCCCTCGTGCCAGCCCCCGGACCATGTCAGCGCCGGGCAGCCGAGGTTCATGCAGGACTGGCAGGCGATACATTTTTCCTGATCGACCGCCAGCGCCTGCCCCTTGATCCTGACCGGATCCAGCACACAGGGGCGGTCCGAGATCACGACCGAGACCCCCTTGTATTCCACCGCCTCGCGCAGGGTGTGCAGCATGGAGGCCATGTCGTAGCTGTCCACGGTTTCCACCCATTCGACGCCGAGCGCCTTGACCAGATCGACAAAATCGACGCGCGCGGTTTCCTCGCCACGCAGGGTTTTGCCGGTGCCGGGGTGGTCCTGTCCGCCAGTCATCGCGGTGATGTGGTTGTCCAGCAGGAACACCGTGATGTCGGCCTTGTTATAGATCGCGTCGATCAACGGCGGGATGCCCGAGTGCAGGAAGGTGGAATCACCAATGGTGGCAATGATCGGTTTGGTTTCGGTTCCCGCCATCGCCATGCCGACTGCATTGGCGATGCTCGACCCCATCGAGACGCAGGTATCCATCGACCGCAGCGGCTCGACAACCGAGAGGGTATAACATCCGATGTCCCCTGCCACGCGGCTGTCTAGCGCGCGCAGGGCCATGAAACAACTGGTGTGCGGGCAGCCGGAACACAGCACCGGCGGGCGCACCATCGGTGCGAAGTCGAAAGCATTGTTGCGGGGTTTGCCGTCCAGCAGGCCGGCCTTGGCAAAGCCCTCGCGCACCAGCTCGGGGGAAAACTCGCCGGTGCGCGGGAACAGGGCCTTGCCCTCGACGTTCAGGCCGAAGATCTTGAGGGTGTTTTCTATCACCGGTTCCAGTTCCTCGACCACGATCACGCGGTCGACCTTGGCACAGAATCCGCGGAGCAGGGTTTCGGAGAGCGGATAGCTCCCCGCCAGTTTCAGCACGCTGGCATCGGGCAGGCATTCCTTGACGTAGGCATAGGAAATACCGGCGGTGATAATCCCGATCGATGGATCGTTGATTTCTTCCCGCGTCAGCGGGCTGTTGGCGAGGGCCTCCGCCACCAGCGCCTCGCGTTCCAGCACCTTCGGGTGCTTCCGGCGGGCGTTATTGGGGATCATGACGTTTTTGCCGGAATCCTCGTTGAACGCGCGGGGGGGCGGAACATCCCGCTTGCCGACTTTTACGGCGCTGCGGGTGTGGGAAAGGCGCGTCGTCGAGCGCACGATGACCGGCGTGTCGAATTGTTCCGACAGATCGAAAGCGAATTTCGTGAATTCCAGCGCTTCCTGCCCGTCAGCGGGCTCCAGTGCCGGCACATGGGCGAAGCTGGCGAAAACGCGGGTGTCCTGCTCGTTTTGCGAGGAATGGATCCCCGGGTCATCGCAAACCACGATCACCAGTCCCGCATTGACGCCGATGTAGGAAAACGACATTAGCGCGTCCGAGGCCACGTTCAGCCCCACATGTTTCATCGCGGCGAAGGCCCGCACGCCCGACAGCGATGCGCCGATCGCGACATCCAGCGAGGTTTTTTCGTTCACCGACCACTGTGCGTGCATGTCTTCGGCAGGATAGCGGGACAGGGTTTCCATGATCTCGGTGCTGGGGGTTCCGGGATAGGCCGCGGCAACTTTGACGCCGGCCTCCCAGACGCCACGGGCGATGGCTTCGTTTCCGGTCAGGGGGCGGGCATCGGATCGGGGGGTGTTATCCGTCCGCGCCGCAAGGGTTACAGTGTCCATATTCGGGCCTCCGGCGCATCTGGATGTGACAACTGTCAGTTCAGCGACGCTCAGAGAAACCAGACGTGTAACAAAACTCCATGACATGGATCAATTTTTGCAACAAATAACGCCAGCCATGTGGCTGGCGCAAAATTATGTCGCGTTTGAAGGCGTGGCGGCGCTTACGGCCACTTGCATTCCGGCGGCAGAGACATCAGCACGGCCTCGGGGTTATGGCCGGTTTGCAGGCCGAACTGGGTGCCACGGTCATAGACCAGATTGAATTCCGCATAGCGGCCGCGTTTGACCAGTTGCACCTCGCGGTCCTCGTCGGTCCAGCTTTCGAACATGTGTTTTTCGGTGACGGGAATAAAGGCCTTCAGGAAGGCGCGGCCTACGTCCTGCGTAAAGGCAAAATCCGCCTCCCAGTCGCCGGTGTTCAGGTCGTCATAGAAAATGCCGCCCACCCCGCGCGGTTCGTTCCAGTGTTTGATCAAGAAATACTCGTCGGCCCATGCCTTGAACTTCGGATAGTATTCGGGATCGTGCGCGTCGCAGGCTTCTTGCAGGCGGGCATGGAAGAATTCGGTATCTTCGGCGACTTCGACCATCGGGTTAAGGTCGGCACCGCCGCCGAACCACCAGCCGTGCGGGGTCCAGAACATGCGGGTGTTCATGTGGACGGCAGGCGTTTTAGGCGAGCGCATATGTGCGACCAGCGAAATACCGGCGGCCCAGAACCGCGGGTCATCCGAAATACCGTCCATGCCGGCGCGCGATTTCATCGAGCGCTGTGCTGCTTCGCCCAGCGTGCCGTAAACGGTTGAGATATTCACCCCGACCTTTTCGAACACGCGCCCGCCGCGCATGACCGACATCTCGCCGCCACCGGCATCCGTACCGTCGCCATTGTCGCGTTTCGTCGGTTTGCGATCGAACCGGCCGGCGGGCAGGTCCGCATGCGGGCCGGTGTTTTGCGCGTCTTCAAGCCCTTCGAAGGCGCTGCAAATCTGGTCGCGGATATCGCGGAACCACGCCGAGGCGCGGGCTTTTTCGTCTGTCATGTCGGCTGTGGTCATCGGGTCACCCTGTTACAAAATCGTCACAGGTAGTCCTA
>WFTU01000084.1 GCA_015485375.1 Paracoccaceae bacterium
CGCCCCACCGAGGCGGACGGTCATCGTGGTCGTTCTGGACATGGCAGCACCTTTCTTGCTTGGTGTATTAAATATAACCAATATCGCACACGATACAAGCCTCGCGCGTCCAGCCCACACGCCTATGCCTGCCGGTCCCCCGTCCCGTCGATGATGAGGCCGGATCGGACGGGACCGGGGGCGAACGTTCTCCATCTCCAGCAATTCGATTGACAGTTCGACCCAATACCCCCTGATGGAAATCTTTCAGCCTGTTTCAGGTACCAAGGCAGCACCAAAATTCATAATCTCGAACCGATCAGCCCGATTCAGGCCGCCGATCTTACATGATTGCCGGTGGGCGATGGCGAACGCCGGATACCGCGTTTCTGGCGATTGCTGCGAGCAGGATGAATCCACCGGCAAAGGTCCACCCGGAAGCGGTTTCGCCAAGGAACAGCCACACCCAGAACGGTCCAAGCATGACTTCCGTCATGCTGAGCAGGGTCAGTTCGGCGGCGGGAACGGCCTTGCTGCCGATCGTGTAGAGCGTCAGGCCAAGACCGAGTTGAAGGACACCCATGCGCAAACGCCGATCACTTTGCCGTCCGGGCAGAAGCTGCGGCTCGAACAGCTGGGCCAGGTCTTCGATGGCTCTGCCGAACCGCGGAATTTTGCTACGCTCGACGGCCGCCCGGTGGTCGCGCTGGCCGTTTATCGTGCCACCGGCGAAAGCGATCTGGATACCGCCGAAACGGTCGCCGCAGAGCTTGCAAAACTGCGTCTGCGCTACCCGGACGTGATCATCGAGAAAATCGACGATTCCACCACATACACGGCCGGAACCTTTGAAAGCGCCATGCAGACGCTTTACGAGGGAATGGCGCTGGCGGTGCTGGTGGTTTTCGCGTTTCTGCGAAATTTCCGCGCCACCCTGATCGCCGCCACGGCGCTGCCCCTGTCGATCCTGCCTACGTTTTTCGGCATGTATGTGCTGGATTTTTCGCTCAATACGGTCAGCCTGCTCGGGATCACGCTGGTGACTGGTATCCTTGTCGACGATGCCATCGTCGAGGTCGAAAACATCGAACGCCACCTGGCCATGGGCAAAAGCCCTCTGCAGGCGGCCAGCGATGCGGCGACTGAAATCGGGCTTACGGTCATTGCCATCACGCTGACCATCGTTGCGGTCTTTGCGCCGGTCAGCTTCATGGGCGGCATCCCCGGCCAGTTCTTCAAGCAATTCGGACTGACCGTCGCCATTGCCGCACTCGCGTCCTTGACGGTGGCTCGGCTGATCACGCCGATGATGGCCGCCAACCTGATGAAACCCGTGCACGGTCACACGACACAAGAGCGCGATGGTCTGTTGATGCGGCTCTATATGGGCCTGCTGCGCTGGACGCTGAGGCACAAGATATTCACGCTTCTGGTGGTCTTTGGCATCTTTGCCGCCTCGATCTATTCGGCAACGCTGCTGCCCGGCGAATTTACCCCGAAAAAGGATATCGGCCGCACGCTGGTCTCGCTCGAACTGCCGCCCGGCACGACCCTGGAAGGGACCCGGGCCGTCACCAACGGGGTCGCCGCAGCGCTGCGAAAAATCCCGGAAGTCCAGGGCGTTTTCGTCGAAGGCGGCGCCGGTGGCGACATCAACAAGGCCAACGTGACGCTGAACTACGGCCCCAAGACCGAACGCGACCGCGGCGTGCTGGCGATCGAGGCCGACATCATGGCGGTGCTCGCCAAGGTTCCCGATGCCCGCGCGCACCTGGTCAACGAACGCGGCAGCCGCGACATCTCGCTCAGCGTGCTGGGCAATGACCGCGAGGCGGTGACGCGCACCGCGCATGAACTTGCCCGGCAGATGAAGGGGCTCGCGGCGGTGACCGATGTCTCGACTACGGCCGCCCTGCCCCGCCCGGAATTGCAACTGACACCCAAGCCCGATCTAGCAGCCGAATTCGGGATAACGGCGAATGCGCTCGCCTCGGTGTTGCGGGTGGCGACGCTTGGCGACACCGATGCCAACCTCGCCAAATTCACCGAGGGGGACGAGCAATACCCGGTCGTCGTGCGGCTGCGCGAAACCGCACGGCACAACCTGCTGGATGCGCAGGACATGAGGATCACAACACCGTCGGGCCAGTCCGTGCCGGTGCGGCTGGTGGCCGATGCGCGCCTGACCGAAGGGCCGAGCGTGGTCAGTCGCTATGACCGCGAGTTCGAAACCAAGGTCGAGGCCAGCCTTGCCCCAGGCTATGTCCTGGGTGAAGCGACGGGGGCCATAGATGCCCTGCCGATCGCGCGCGACATGCCCGACGGCACCCGCCTGGCAACCACCGGCGACGCCGAGATCATGGCCGATATCTTTTCCGGGTTCGCAGCCGCGATGGGGGCGGGTATCATGCTTGTCTACATGCTGCTGGCCATCCTGTTTTCCAGTTTTGCCACCCCGATCGTCGTCCTTCTGACGCTTCCGCTGGCCATTGGCGGGGCGATCTTTGCGCTCTATTTCTTCGACATGGCCATGGGTATCGCCGTGGTCATCGGTTTTCTGCTGCTGATGGGGATCGTCACGAAAAACGCGATCATGCTGCTAGCCTTCGCCCGCGACGCGATGAAGCGAGGGGTTTCGCGCGCCGAAGCGATGGTCGAAGCCGGGCACAAACGCGCCCGGCCCATCATCATGACCTCGATCGCCATGACCGCCGGCATGCTGCCAAGCGCCTTCGCCTCGCATCTGGGGGGTGAGTTCCGCGCGCCGATGGCGGTTGCCGTGATCGGCGGCATCATCCTGTCGACGGCGCTTTCGCTGGTATTCGTGCCGGTTCTGTTCAGCCTGGTTGACGGCACGCGGGATTGGCTTGCCCGGCGGATTGTCGGCACGCGGAGCATCGAGTGAGCCTCGGGGCCGCTTAAAAAAAGGGCATATCCGCCTCGCCTAGCGTAGGCACAATGGACGAGGCAAAGTGAAAGAGGGAAAAGCCACCTCAAGGTATGGTCAGAACGAAAGTGCATTTTCGCCCTTACCCCACCTTGCTGCCCCAAAACGACGTATGATCCGCCGCGAAATACCCATCCGCCGCGCGGAAATACCCCTGCAATTCCACGGTATCGCCCGCGCTCAACGGCACCATGGTTTGCAGCCAGAGCGCGGTGGCGAGCGACTTGTGGGCGCTGGAGACCTCGCCGAAAGAGCCGCGGATTTCGGTCGTGCCGTTCAGAACCAGACGCCCGCGCATCCGGGCCGAGGTGCTGGCATTGACCTTGTAGAGAAGGCTCGCGCCGAACACGTAGGTGCCGGCAACCGGCGCGGTGAAGAGATTGGTCGCCGGGTCGAAGGCGCCCTGATCGTTGGCCTCGACGGCATTGATGCCGATCTTCGTCCAGGTGGTGAGCGCGACGTAATTGTCGTA
>WFTU01000085.1 GCA_015485375.1 Paracoccaceae bacterium
ACCCAGCGAGGCCCGCCCATGAAACTCCTTTACGCCCCTGCATCGCCCTTTGTCCGAAAGGTGATGATCGCCCTGCATGAAACCGGCCTGCTCGACAGTGTCGAGCTGCTCCCCGTCAGCATCACCCCTGTCGCCCCGGGCGAGGATGTGCCGGCCCACAATCCGCTGGGAAAAATCCCCTGCCTGATCCGCCCGAACGGCGCAGCGCTCTATGACAGCCGCGTCATCACCCGCTACCTCGACAGCCTGTCCCCGAAAACAACGCTCTATCCCGAAGGCGACGCCCTCTGGGATGCCCTGACGCTGGAGGCCACCGCCGACGGTATCATGGACGCTGCCGTCATCATGACCTACGAGCCGCGTCTGCGGCCGGAAAACATGGTCTTTGAACCCTATGTCGAGGCCCAGTGGCAGAAAATCGACCGCGCCCTCACCGTGCTGGAAGACCGCTGGATGGCCCACCTGAACGGCCCCGCCAACATGCCGGTCCTCGCCGTCGCCGCCGCGCTCGGCTACGTCGATTTCCGCCACGACGCCCGCAACTGGCGCGCCAGCCATCCGGTTCTGGCGGCGTGGGAGGCCGACATTGCCAAACGCCCGTCCCTCGCCAAAACCGCACCGGAGGCATAGGGCGAAAACCGCCCCGCCCATGTCGCTTCTTTAGCCGCTTGCCCAAGGCCCCCGTGATTTATACTGTGGGAACAACCACGGAGCCGCACCATGTCCGAAACCACCTTCACCCTCGACGGCCAGACCGTTACCGCCCGCGACGGCGAAACCATATGGGAGGTCGCCAAACGCCTCGGCACCCGCATCCCGCACCTGTGCCACGCGGATGAACCCGGCTACCGCAGCGACGGCAACTGCCGCGCCTGCATGGTGGAGATCGAGGGCGAGCGCACCCTCGCCGCCTCCTGCATCCGCACCCCGACCGAGGGCATGGTGGTCAACGCCGCCTCCGATCGCGCCGAAAAGTCCCGCAAAATGGTGATGGAACTGCTGCTCGCCGACCAGCCACCGCGCGACACGGCCCATGATGCCGACTCGCATTTTTGGAACATGGCCGACGCCCAAGGCATAGACTCCAGCCGCTTCGCCCCGCGCGAAACCGTCCCCCTGCTCGATTCCAGCCACGTCGCCATGCGGGTCAATCTGGACGCCTGCATCCACTGCAACCTCTGTGTGCGCGCCTGCCGCGAGGTGCAGGTCAACGACGTGATCGGTATGGCACGCCGTGGCGCAGACGCCAAAATCACCTTCGATTTCGACGACCCGATGGGCGCCTCCACCTGCGTTGCCTGCGGTGAATGCGTGCAGGCCTGCCCCACCGGCGCCCTGCTCCCCGCCACCGCCGACAACAGCCGCGAATATGACCGCGAGGTCCAATCCGTCTGCCCCTACTGCGGCGTCGGTTGCCAGATCACCTTTAAAATCAAGGACGACAAAATCGCATGGGTCGAGGGCGCCAACGGCCCCGCCAACGAACAACGCCTCTGTGTCAAGGGCCGCTTCGGCTTCGACTACATCAGCCACCCGCACCGCCTGACCAAACCCCTGATCCGGCGCGAGGATGCCCCCGCCAAAGGCCTCAACGTCGATCCCGCCAATCCCCTCACCCATTTCCGCGAGGCCACATGGGACGAGGCGCTGGACGTCGCCGCCAACGGTCTCGCCCGCCTGCGCGACAACAACGGCGGCGAGAGCATCGCCGGCTTCGGCTCCGCCAAATGCTCCAACGAAGAGGCATACCTGTTCCAGAAACTCATCCGCACCGGTTTCGGCCACAACAACGTTGACCACTGCACACGGCTCTGCCACGCCTCTTCGGTCGCCGCGCTGATGGAAAACATCGGCTCCGGCGCCGTCACCGCCACCTTCAACCAGATCGAAAACGCCGATTGCGCCATCGTCATCGGCTCCAACACGGTGGAAAACCACCCCGTTGCCGCCACCTATTTCAAACAGTTCGCCAAACGCGGCGGCAAGCTGATCGTCATCGATCCGCGCGGCGTCGGCCTTGCCCGCCACGCCAGCCATCTGCTGCAATTCCGCCCCGGCACCGACGTCGCCCTGCTCAACGCCATCATGCACACCATCGTCGCCGAGCGCCTGTATGACGAAGCCTACATCGAACAGTTCACCGAAGGTTGGGAGGCCCTGAAAACCCACCTCGTCGCCTTCCCGCCCGACACAATGGCCGCCCATTGCGGGATCGAGGCCGAAACCATCCGCGAGGTCGCCCGCACCTTCGCCCGCGCCAAATCCGGCATGATCTTCTGGGGCATGGGTGTCTCGCAACACATCCACGGCACCGACAACGCCCGCTGCCTGATCTCGCTGGCCCTGATGACCGGCAACGTCGGCCACCCCGGCACCGGCCTGCATCCCCTCCGCGGCCAAAACAACGTGCAGGGGGCCTCGGATGCCGGCCTGATCCCGATGGTCCTGCCCGACTATCAAAGCGTCGCCGACCCCGCCGTGCGCGAGCATTTCGCCGATATCTGGAACGGGGCCGAAATCAACCCGACCCCCGGCCTGACCGTGGTGGAAATCATGGACGCCATCCACGCGGGCGACATCAACGGCATGTATATCCTCGGCGAAAACCCCGCCATGTCCGACCCGGACGTAGACCACGCCCGCGCCGCACTAGCCAAACTCGACCACCTCGTCGTGCAGGACATCTTCCTGACCGAAACCGCCAACTACGCCGACGTCATCCTGCCCGCCACCGCATGGGCCGAGAAAACCGGCACCGCCACCAACACCAACCGTCAGGTGCAAATGGGCCGCCCCGCCGTCCCGCCACCGGGCGACGCGCGCGAGGATTGGGCCATCACCACCGCGCTGGCCAACCGCCTCGGTCTGCACTGGACCTACAGCCACCCGCGCGACATCTTCGCCGAAATGAAGCGCTGCATGACATCGCTCGACAATATCACATGGGAGCGGCTGGAACGCGAAACCGTCACCTATCCCAGCCTGTCACCCGAAGATCCCGGTCAGGCCATCGTTTTCTCCGACGGCTTCCCCCGCCCCGACAAACGCGCCCGTTTCACCCCCGCAAGCATCCTGCCGCCGGACGAGCTGCCGGACAAATCCTACCCGTTCATCCTGATCACCGGCCGGCAACTGGAACACTGGCACACCGGCTCCATGACCCGCCGCTCCCGCGTGCTGGACGCGGTGGAACCCGAGGCCAACTGCTCGCTGCACCCCCGCACCTTGCGAAAACTCGGCGTCAAAGCAGGCGGGCGCGTCCGCATCACCACCCGTCGCGGCCAGATCGAACTGATGGCCCGCGCCGACCGCGCCGTATCCGAAGACAACGTCTTCGTCCCCTTCGCCTATGTCGAGGCCGCAGCCAACACCCTGACCAATCCGGCCCTCGACCCGTTCGGAAAAATACCGGAGTTCAAATTCTCGGCCGCAAAGGTGGAGGCCGTCTAGCCCTTCACCCGCTCACCAAAAATGGCCGAGCCAACCCGCACATGCGTTGCCCCCAGCGCAATCGCACGCTCGAAATCGCCGCTCATCCCCATCGACAGATTCGCCAGCCCGTTGCGCTTTGCCATTTTCGCCAGCAGGGCGAAATGCAGGCTCGGCTCCTCGTCCACCGGCGGAATCGCCATCAGGCCGGAGATCGGCAAATCGTAAACCTCGCGACAGGTTTTCACGAATGCGTCCACATCGGCCGGCAACACCCCCGCCTTTTGCGGTTCCTCGCCGGTATTGACCTGAATAAACAGTTCGGGACAATCCCCGCGCGCCTGCACCGCCCCCGCCAGCTTCTTCGCCAGCTTCTCGCGGTCCAGCGTATGAATCGCCTCGAACAGCCCCAGCGCCTGATTGACCTTGTTGCTCTGGAGCGGCCCGATCAGATGCACCTGCACCCCGTCGAACTGTTCGCGAAACGCCGGCCACTTGCCCGCCGCCTCCTGCACACGGTTCTCGCCAAACAACCGCTGCCCCTGTTCCAGCACCGCCGCAACCCGCGCATCGGGCTGCACCTTCGACACCGCGATCAGCTTCACCGACCCCGCCGCGCGCCCCGCCTTCGCTTCGGCCACCGCAATCCGTTCCTGAATATCTGTAAGGGACATGGCATCCTCCTGTGTTGGAACATGCCTACAACCCGCACCGCGCCCGTTCAAGAGCGCAAAAGAAAAGGGCGGGTCAAACGACCCGCCCCCTCTAATTCTTTCCAATCCGGATGGATTAGAATTCGATGGATGCACCAACAGTGATACCGATCGGTTTGCTGTAGCCCGTGCCATACGAACCGTATACGGACGCGCCGTTGCCCAGATCGTAGTTGGCAGCCAGGTAGGCAGTGCCGGCAGTTGCGTTGTAACCAGCGGACAGAGCGACTGCGTCGTTCACGTCATAACCGAAGTCGATGGTTGTCGAACCCAGGTTTGCCCAGGCTACGTCAACAGACATGGCACCCGAAGCGTAACCGAGGGAAACACCATAGTCACCAACCGGCAGGCTGGAGTAGAATGCGCCGAGAGTAACGCCGTTACCCATGTCGTAAGAAGTTTCGATACCGAACTCGCCAGTCGGCGAGAAGTAGGAAACGCCGATGTCTGCACCACCAAGCATGGTGCCAACATTCATGCCGAAACCACCGGTAGCCTGCGAGTAACCCAGACCGAGATCAACAGCGCCGAAGGAACCGGAAGCACCGAAGCGCAGATCGGCCGGTGCGCCGCCGAGGAAGTTGGCGTCGGAAACGGATACGTCAAAACCGCCAAAGCTGGCGTCTGCACGAACAGCTACAGAGGAAGAAGTATAAGAACCCGAAGTGAAGTCGCCGACATTCTGGGTCGCGGAATAGTGGTCGGAAGCACCGCCGATAGCGCTGGCGTTACCGATGGACAGCTTGCCCATGGAGCTTTCGATCCAGCCAACCGGAAGAGTCACGAACGAGACGCCGGTGGCGGTGGAAATACCGAAGAAGTCCCAATCGAGGCCTGCGGTTACACCATTGTTCAGTTCTGCAGTCGCAGTAACGTTAAGATTGGCTGCGGCAGTGAATGCGCCAACACCGCCATTTACGGTGTACTCGGCCATTGCGTCGCCGCCCCAGGATACATCCGCAGCTGCGGCACCAGCCATGGCAACCAGAGCTGTGGTAGCAAGAAGAACGTTTTTCATCGTTTTTTCTCTCATGTTAGTTAAAATCTCACCTATCACTGGTTGCCCAGCAAGGAGTGCAGATGTAATCGCGCAACATGCCGTTTGGGTCAAGCAATGCGACCCGCTTTATGGCAATGTTCCACCGACTGATGCACAGATGTCACACTGGCGATGCCGCCGAACCACGCAAACCCTCTTGTTCCCGCTTTCACGAGCCGATACTTAGCTGAAAAGCCTGCAACAGGGCATAAATAGCAAGGAATATACCGCCGTGACCCGATATAATGCGCGCGTTAGCGAACCGAAATGGCAAAAAGCATGGGCCGACTCGCAGGTTTTCAAGGCTGAAAAGGACGATTCGCGGGAAAAATACTACGTCCTCGAAATGTTTCCCTATCCGTCGGGCCGAATCCATATCGGCCATGTCCGCAACTATACTATGGGCGACGTAGTGGCGCGGTTCAAATCGGCGCGCGGCTTCAATGTCCTGCACCCGATGGGCTGGGACGCCTTCGGGATGCCGGCGGAAAACGCCGCGATGGAAAAGGGCGTGCATCCCGGCGCGTGGACCTATCAGAACATCGCCGACATGAAGGCACAGTTGCAACCGCTCGGCTTTTCCCTCGACTGGACCCGCGAGTTCGCCACCTGCGATCCCGAATACTACGGCAAACAGCAGGCCATGTTTATAGACATGCTGGACGCCGGCCTGATTTACCGCAAAAACGCCGTAGTCAACTGGGATCCGGTGGACATGACCGTTCTGGCCAACGAACAGGTGATCGACGGCAAGGGCTGGCGCTCCAACGCGCCGGTCGAACGCAAGGAACTCACACAGTGGTTCTTCAAGATCAGCGATTATTCCGAGGAACTGCTGGAGGCTTTGGACAACCTGCCGAACTGGCCGGAAAAAGTCCGCACCATGCAGAAAAACTGGATCGGCAAGTCGCAAGGCCTGCAATTCTCTTTCGACACCAACGGCGCGCCTGACGGATTCGAATCGCTGGAGGTCTACACCACCCGCCCCGACACCCTGTTCGGAGCCAGCTTCGCCGCCATCTCCGCCGACCACCCGTTGGCCAAGGCACTGGAATCCGATCCCGACGTGGCCGCCTTCAACGCCGAATGCCGCCGCATGGGGACCTCGGCCGAGGAACTGGAAAAGGCCGATAAGATCGGGCTGGACACCGGCATCACCGTCACGCATCCCTTTGATCCCGATTGGGAATTGCCGGTCTACATCGCCAACTTCATCCTGATGGACTACGGCACCGGCGCGATTTTCGGCTGTCCGGCGCACGACCAGCGCGACCTCGATTTCGCCCGCAAATACGC
>WFTU01000086.1 GCA_015485375.1 Paracoccaceae bacterium
ATCAAGAACGGTGCGAAAATCTATGTCTATAACCGGTTCGACGAGGGGATGGCGTGGTATTCGCTGTCGGGATCGTCCGCGTCGCTGACCAAACTGGCAGAATGTCAGGATTTGCTCTAGGGCCAGGACCCGATAATCCGACGCCACCGGTTTGGCAGGTTTTTTGTCTGACCATGAGCACTCCCGCAGGAATAGCGGGGCTATTTCAAGGGAGTGCGAAGCCGTCAGGCGGAAAACCGGCCAAATCCGGAGGACGCCAAATCCGCTTCATCCCAGTGGTCCGAACCGCTTGGAAAGGGGGCCACCCTGTCCGGCGCGGCCCGGACCACTGATATTTCGCGGATTTGACGCCGGTGACATCGGATTAGCGGGTCCTGACCCTAAGCCCCCTAGCCCTCGGAATGTGTCTGATGTAAACCGCCTGTAGCACTTAGCAGGGAAATGCACATGGCACGAATTCTGATCACCTCCGCCTTGCCGTATATCAACGGCATCAAGCACCTCGGCAATCTGGTTGGCAGCCAGTTGCCGTCGGATGTTTATGCCCGCTACATGCGGGCGCGGGGCAACGAGGTGATGTATATCTGCGCCACCGACGAACACGGCACACCGGCCGAACTGGCCGCCGCCAAGGCGGGCAAGCCGGTTGCCGAATTTTGTGCCGACATGTGGCAGGTGCAGAAGGATATCGCCGACGGTTTCCGGCTGTCGTTCGACTATTTCGGACGCTCGTCCTCGGCCGAGAACCGCGAGTTGACGCAGCATCTGGCCGCGAAGCTGGGCGAAAGCGGGTTGATCGAGGAAGTGGCGGAGAAGCAGGTCTATTCCCATGCCGACGGACGCTATCTGCCGGATCGCTATATCGAGGGGACCTGCCCGAATTGCGGATCGGAAAACGCGCGCGGTGACCAGTGCGAGAATTGCACCAAGCAGCTGGACCCCACGGATCTGATCAACCCGCGCTCGGCCATTTCCGGCAGCACCGATCTGGAGGTGCGGGAAACCAAGCACCTGTATCTGCGCCAGAGCGCCATGCGCGAGAAGCTGGACACATGGATCGACGAAAAAAAGGACTGGCCGGTTCTGACGACCTCGATTGCCAGAAAATGGCTGCATGACGGTGACGGGCTGCGGGATCGCGGTATCACGCGCGATCTGGACTGGGGCGTTCCGGTGCAGTTCGAGGGCGCGCCGTGGTCGGGCATGGAAGGCAAGGTCTTCTATGTCTGGTTCGACGCGCCGATCGAATATATCGGGGCGACGGCGGAATGGGCGCATGCCAACGATCTGGGCGAGGCCGCGTGGGAACGCTGGTGGCGCACGGACAAGGGTGCGGATGATGTGTATTATGTGCAGTTCATGGGCAAGGACAACGTGCCGTTCCACACGCTGTCATTCCCGGCAACCCTGATGGGCTCGAACGAGCCGTGGAAGCTGGTGGATTATATCAAATCCTACAACTGGCTGACCTACGAGGGCGGGAAATTCTCGACCTCGCAGGGGCGCGGGATTTTCATGAATCAGGCGCTGGAGGTGATGCCGTCGGATTACTGGCGCTGGTGGTTGCTGAGCAATGCGCCGGAAAGCTCGGACAGCGATTTCACATGGGAGAGTTTTCAGGGCGGCGTGAACAAGGATCTGGCCGATGTGCTGGGGAATTTCGTGTCGCGCGTGACCAAATTCTGCCGCTCGAAGTTCGGCGAGGTGGTGCCGGAGGGTGGCGAATACGGCGCGGCCGAGGCGGCGGTGATTGCCGAGATCGGCACGCGCCTGCAGGCCTATCAGGATCACATGGACGCCATCGAAATCCGCAAGGCGGCCGGTGATCTGCGCGCCATATGGGTGGCGGGCAACGAGTATTTGCAGGCCGCCGCACCGTGGAGCGTGTTCAAGACCGACCCCGAGGCGGCGGCGGCGATGGTGCGTTTCGCGCTCAACCTGATCCGGCTCTATGCTATCCTGTCCGAACCTTTCATCCCCGACGCCAGCGCAAAAATTCTGGCGGCGCTGAAGGTGGAGGATACAAGCTGGCCCGATGATCCGGAGGCGGCCTTGCAGGCGCTTCCGGCGGGGCATGCG
>WFTU01000087.1 GCA_015485375.1 Paracoccaceae bacterium
GCTTTGAGTATTTTCACAAAGAAGAAACTCAGCCGAGCGATTCAATAAAGGCGATGCGCAGGGTTTTCAGGGTTTTTTCATCGCCGATTCCACCGAAAAACGCATCCAGCGCCTCGGAAAACACCGGATCGGCGCCCTTGACGCGCGAAAACAGCGTCATCGAGGAATGGAACTTCAGGTCATCGGGCGGGCCGAACAGTTCATGCGCGCCCTTGCCGGCATGTTCGATCGCGGCGCGGGTGCATTCCACCAGACGCGGCCCCAGAACCGGATGGGCCAGATAGGCCGCCGCCTCGGTCCGGTCGCCGATTGCATAGAAAATCGAGGTCTGGCTGTATCCCAGCCCCTCGATCTGCGGGAAAATATACCACATCCAGTGGCTTTCCTTGCGCCCGTTGCGCAGCTCTGCCAGGGCCTTAGCGTAAACCGGTTCCTGCGCCGAAAGAAACCGCCCGAGATCGAAAACTATATCCATGTGTTGTGCTATATCGTGAAAATCAGCACCGGAATATGCGACCAACTGCAGCGCATCACGCGGTTTTGCCCTTGAAACTCCGGCCTCCGGCCTCCAAATTACCTTTAACGAATGGAGGTGCCGCCGTTGCCGATGACGGGACGCCGCACCTTGCAGATATAAGGAATATCCATGACTGAGATGAGCAGCGTTACCTATCCGGTTCTCCCCCTGCGGGATATTGTTGTTTTCCCCCACATGATCGTGCCGCTTTTTGTCGGCCGTGAAA
The DNA here is from genome assembly GCA_015485375.1 of Paracoccaceae bacterium. Classification (GTDB taxonomy): domain Bacteria; phylum Pseudomonadota; class Alphaproteobacteria; order Rhodobacterales; family Rhodobacteraceae; genus NORP23. The sequence continues at coordinate 744 of WFTU01000087.1, forward strand.
AATCCGTTCGCGCCCTCGAAGAGGTGATGAACGACGACAAGCAGATCCTGCTGTCGAGCCAGAAAGACGCCTCCGAGGACGAGCCCGGCGTCGATACCATCAATGAATACGGCGTGATCGCCAACGTTCTGCAACTGCTGAAACTGCCCGACGGCACCGTAAAAGTGCTGGTCGAGGGCAAAAGCCGTGTGAAAATCGCGCGGTTCCTCGAAAACGACGAATACTTCGAGGCCGAGGCCGATCTGGTCGAGGAAACCGAGGGCGATGCGGATACCGTTACCGCGCTCACCCGTTCGGTCAGCGACGAGTTCGAGCGCTATGCGCGACTGAACAAGAACGTCCCCGAAGACGCCGCCAACGCCATTGCCGAGGCCGAAACCGCCGGCAAACTGGCCGATACGGTTGCCGGCCACCTCGGCATTTCCATCGAGGAAAAGCAGAAACTGCTGGAACTCGCCAATGTCGCCGAGCGTCTGGAAAAAATCTATGCGCTGATGAACAGCGAGATGTCGGTCCTCAAGGTCGAGAAAAAGATCAAGTCGCGCGTCAAGTCGCAGATGGAGCGCACGCAGCGCGAATACTATCTGAACGAACAGATGAAGGCGATCCAGAAGGAACTCGGCGACGGCGAGGAAGGCTCCTCGGAACTCGACGAGTTGCAGGAACGCATCAACGAGGTCAAGCTCTCGAAAGAGGCGAAGGAAAAGGCCGAAGGCGAGCTGAAAAAGCTGAAAAACATGTCGCCCATGTCGGCGGAGGCCACAGTCGTGCGCAACTACCTCGACTGGATGCTCTCGCTGCCGTGGGGCAAGATGAAGCGCACCAAGAAGGACCTGTCGAAAGCGCGGGGAATTCTGGACAAGGACCACTATGGTCTGGAAAAGGTCAAGGAACGCATCATCGAATACCTCGCCGTGCAGCAGCGCAGCAAGAAACTGCGCGGCCCGATCCTCTGTCTGGTCGGCCCGCCGGGTGTCGGTAAAACCAGCCTCGGCAAATCGGTCGCGAAGGCCACGGGGCGCGAGTTTATCCGCATCAGCCTCGGCGGCGTGCGCGATGAATCCGAGATCCGCGGCCACCGCCGCACCTATATCGGCTCCATGCCCGGCAAGATCATCCAGTCGATGAAAAAGGCCAAATCGTCCAATCCGCTCATGTTGCTCGACGAGATCGACAAGATGGGGCAGGATTTCCGCGGCGATCCGGCCAGTGCCATGCTGGAGGTCCTCGACCCCGAGCAGAACAGCACCTTCGTCGACCACTATCTGGAGGTCGAATACGACCTCTCGAACGTGATGTTCCTGACCACGGCCAACAGCTACAACATGCCCGGCCCGCTTCTGGACCGCATGGAGATCATCAGCCTTGCCGGTTACACCGAGCAGGAAAAATCCGAGATCGCGCGTCGCCATCTGCTGGAAAAACAGATCAAGGGCCACGGCCTGAAAAAGGACGAGTTCGAACTGCAGGACGACGCCCTCACCGACATCATCCGCTATTACACGCGGGAGGCCGGTGTGCGTAACCTTGAGCGCGAGATCGCCAAACTCTGCCGCAAGGCGGTGACGGAGATCGTCATGGGCAAGACCGACAAGGTCGTAGTGACCAGCGAGAACCTCGCCGACTACCTCGGCGTGCGCCGCTTCAAATTCGGTCTGGCCGAAGAAGAGGATCAGGTCGGTGTTGTCACCGGACTGGCCTGGACACAGGCGGGCGGCGATCTGTTGCAGATCGAGGCTTTGCGCCTGCCCGGCAAGGGCCGCATGAAAACCACCGGCAAGCTCGGTGACGTGATGAAGGAATCGATCGAGGCTGCCTCCAGCTTCGTGCGCTCCAAATCCACCGACCTCGGCATCAAGCCGCCGGAGTTCGAGAAAATGGACATCCACGTCCACGTTCCCGAAGGGGCCACGCCCAAGGACGGCCCGAGTGCGGGTATCGGCATGGTGACCTCCATCGTGTCCGTCATCACCGGCATTCCGGTGCATCGCGACATCGCCATGACCGGCGAGGTTACCCTGCGCGGCAACGTGCTGCCCATCGGCGGGCTGAAGGAAAAACTCCTCGCGGCCCTGCGCGGCGGCATCAAAACGGTGATGATTCCGGCCGAGAACGAAAAGGATCTCGCCGAGATCCCCGACATCGTCAAGGACGGGCTGGAGATCATTCCGGTGTCCGACGTGATGGATGTGCTGAAACGCGCTCTGGTGCGCATGCCCGAACCCATCGAATGGGACGAGGCCGCCGAAGCCGCGAAAGCGGCCGCCGTGGCCAAGAAGCAGGGCAGCGTCGAGTCCGCACGCGCACACTAACCGCGCCGACAACAGAAATCAGGGGCCGCTCCGGTGACGGGGCGGCCCTTTTTCCTGTTCACGATATTTTTTCCGCAAAACCGTATGAAATTGCCAAACTAGTGCTTGAAGCCACCGGAAAATCCGGTTATCAGCCTCCACGGAACGGGTGATTAGCTCAGTTGGTAGAGCGCTTCCTTTACACGGAAGATGTCGGGAGTTCGAGCCTCTCATCACCCACCATTTCCCCGCATGACAGACGGCCACGCCAAAGCGCAGCCGTCCGCAATATCAGCGCTTCGGCTTGTAGCCGAGCAGACGCAGCGCGTTGATCGTCACCAGCACCGTCGCACCCGTATCGGCGAAAATAGCCATCCACAGGGTCGTGACACCGAACAGCGTGGTCACGAGGAACACCGCCTTCAACCCCAGCGCAATGGTGATGTTCTGGCGGATGTTTTTCATCGTCTCGCGCGACAGGTCGATCAGCGCCGGCACATCGGAGACCTTCTCGTGCAGGATCACCGCATCGGCGGTCTCGATGGCCACATCGGTGCCACCGCCCATGGCGATCCCCACATCCGCCGCTGCAAGGGCAGGGGCGTCGTTGATGCCGTCCCCGACCATACCGATGGTCTCGCCGTTTTTCATGCTGGCGATGAAATTGAGCTTGTCCTCGGGCATCAGCTCCGCCTTGACGTCAATACCGAGCTGCGCCGCCAGCGCCTCGCCGGTGCGTTTGTTGTCACCGGTAAGCATGATCGGTGCCACGCCCATTTCCTTGAGCCGCCGCGTCGCCTCGATTGCGTCCTCGCGCAGCTCGTCGCGCATGGCCAGCAGCCCGAGGGCCGCGCCGTCGCGCACAACCACCGCAACGGTTTTGCCTTCGGATTCCAGTGCCGCAATCCGCTCCGAATGTTCCGGCGCAATAGTCGCGATCTCTGCCGCATAACGCGGCGAGGCCACAACCACCGTCGCGCCGTTCACCGTCGCCTGAACGCCGCGGCCCTGCAAGGCCTGCGCATCCTGCGTCTCCGGAATATCCAGCCCCTCGGCCTTTTCCATCACCGCCAGCGCCAGCGGGTGGGAGGACCCGGCCTCGACCGCCGCCGCCATCGTCAGCATCTCCTGCTCCGTGCCGGTAAACACTTCCGCATCGGTCACCTTCGGCGAGCCCTTGGTCAGCGTGCCGGTCTTGTCAAAGGCCACGCGGGCAATCTTCCCGACCGCTTCCAGCACCGCGCCACCCTTCATCAGCAACCCCTGCCGCGCGCCCGAGGAAATCCCCGAGGTCACAGCCGCCGGCGTGGACAGCACCAGCGCACAGGGACAGCCGATCAGCAGGATCGCCAGCCCTTTGTAAATCCACTCCGTCAGGTCGGCCCCGACCGCCAGCGGCGGCACAAAGGCCACCAGCGCGGCCAGCACGATCACGCCGGGCGTATAGTAGACGCTGAAATCGTCGATAAACCGCGCCGTCGGGGATTTGTTGGCCTCGGCCTCCTCCACCAACTGCAAAATCCGCGCGATGATGTTGTTGTCCGCCGTGGCTGTCGTGCGCACCCGCACCAGCCCGTCGGCATTGACCGAACCGGCGAAAACATCCTCGCCCGCTTCCTTGTGCTTGGGAATCGACTCACCGGTGATGCTGGCCTCGTTGAACGAGGACTCACCCTCGACAATCACGCCGTCCGCCGGCACGTAACCACCGGGCCGCACCTCGACAATATCGCCAACCTCGAGCGCCGAGGCAGGCACCTCGCGCACGGAGCCGTCCACCACCAGCATAGCGGTTTTCGGCACCAGATCGGCCAGCGCCTCGACAGAACGGCGTGCCTTGGTCGCCGCGATCATCTCCAGCAATTCACCGATCAGGAACAGAAAGACCACAATCGCGGCCTCGGCCGACTGGTCGATGAAAATCGCGCCGATAACGGCAATCGTCACAAGCGTTTCAATGGTAAACGGCTGCCCCGCCAAGGTCCCCATCACCGCCTTTTTGGCCAGCGGCATTAGCGCCAGCAGACCTGCAGCCGCAAAAACATAGGAGGCATATTCCGGCACAACCAGCGACATCACCGTGGCAATCGCCAGCAAGGCGCCCGAGGCAATCACCAGATGCCCCTTGCGGGTCTGCCACCAGGCTTGCGGCGCGGCCGGCTCCGCGCTCTCGGAAACAATCTTGTAGCCGAGCTTCTCGATCGCCCGCGTGACTTTCGGCTCCAGCTCTCCGGCATTGTCCACTTCCAGCTTCAGTTTCTGGCTGGAATAGTTGAGTGTTGCGTTTTCCACGCCGGGCAGGGCGCAAACCGCCCCCTCGACCTTGCTTGCGCAACTCGGGCAGTCCATCCCGTCTACTTTAAGTGTCAGGCTCTGGGCCATTGGTGATTCCCTCGAATTGATTACGTTGCGCCCGATATACGATCTCTAGCCACTATAGCTTCAAGCCCTTTCGGAAATTTTTCCAAACCCCGTCGCAATCCGCTTGACGCGCCAAAGTCGCAACAGTAGAACCCCATCAGCCGGGGCAGATGCAGCGGCAAAAGGTAAATGCGCGGTTGTAGCTCAGCTGGTTAGAGTGCCGGCCTGTCACGCCGGAGGTCGCGGGTTCGAGCCCCGTCAACCGCGCCACTTTTACACAAAAAACGGTTCTCAAGTCATTTGCTTCGGGTATACTCGGCCCCATAGCAAACTTATTGAGGATTCTCGGATGTTTAACAAATCTCTCGTTGCGGGCGCTATGCTTGCACTCACACCTGTTGTTGCCAACGCGCAGGCCCTGATCGACGGTTCCGACCCCGAAGTAATAGCCGCGCTGATTCAGGACATGGGGTTCAAGGCGCAGGTCACCACCGATAACGTCGGTGATCCGCTGATCAAATCCCGTTCCAACGGCTATGATTTCAACGTGTTCTTCTATGACTGCACCGAGGGCGCGAATTGCCGTGCCATCCAGTTCAGCTCCGCCTTCGATATGGAGGACGGTATGTCCCTGACCAAGGTCGAGGATTTCAACCGCAACAAGCGCTGGGTCAAGGTTTACCTGAACGACACCAGCGATCCGCTTGTCGAAATGGACTACAACCTCAAGGGCGGAGTCTCGGTCGAAAACTTCAACGACACCTTTGACTGGTGGCTGGTGATGATGGACCAGTTCATCGAATACATCGGCTTCTGATCATTCCGGCGCGCGGTTGATCCCGCGCGCCGCTACCCCGCGAAGTCGAAATCTTTCGACAGCGGCAGGCTGCGGGTCCGGATACCCGTCAAATCGAAGACAGCATTGGCCAGCGCGGGCAGGGAGGGCGGCGTCCCCGGTTCTCCGATCCCGCTCAGGTGTTCCTTGTTTTCCAGAACATCGACCTCGAACGCCGGCACCGTGTGCATCCGCAATGCATCATAATCGGGGAAATTGAACTGTTCGACCGCACCCGCATCGAATGTAATCTCGCCATGCACCGCGGCGCTGAGGCCGTATATCATCCCGCTGATCAACTGCGCCCGCGCGTTGTCCGGATCGAGCAGAACCCCCACATCCGCCGCAATCCACGCCTTGTCGATGGAAATCCCGTCACCGGTCTGCGAAACCTCCACGACCTCCGCCACAGGCGTGCCGAAGGAATAGGTAAACGCCACTCCGCGCCCGACACCCTCGCGCCGCTCGCCGGTCCAGCCGGACATCTCCGCCACGCGCTTCAGAACCTTGTGCGAGGGCGCATCGACGCCCTTCATCAATTCCAGCCGCATCTCCAGCGGGTCCCGTCCGGCGGCAACCGCGATCTCGTCCATGAAGCACTCATGGAAATACCCGTTGTGCGAACTCGCGACCGAGCGCCAGAACCCGAGCGGCACGCCCACTTCGGCAATATGTCCGCTGATCCGGTAATTCGCGATGCCGTAAGGCTGATCGAACAACCCCTCCATCATCGCCTTGTCCGGCCCGACCGCCAGCTTGCCCAGCCCCGAGCGCCGCATCGAGGCCCGCATCACCGACGGTGCTGCCAGCGTTCCCGAAACCGCTACCGGCCCGCGCTCTCCCAGCACCGCCCGAAAGCGGGCAATCGCGGCAGGACGATAGTAATCGTGCCGCATGTCCTCTTCCCGCGACCAGGTGGTTTTCACCGGAACCCCGGGCAGGGCCGCCGCCATCTGCGCCGCATAGACGGTGAAATCCGTCTCGTAGCGCCGCCCGAATCCCCCACCCAGAAATGTCGTATGCACCGTCACCTGTTCCGGCTCCAGCCCTGTGGCCGCTGCTGTCGCTGCACGGGCGGCCATCGGCGCCTGATTGCCGGCCCAGACCTCCAGCGCATCGCCGGTAAACAGCGCCGTGCCGTTCATCGGCTCCATCGTCGCGTGCGCCAGATAGGGCAGACGGTACTCCGCCTCGATGACCTTTTCGGCCGGCGCATCCTCCATCGCCGCATCAACATCGCCGTCATTGCGCAGCCGCGTGTTGGCTTTGCTATCGAAGGCTTCGGCAATGCGCCCGAAAATCGCCTCCGTATCCGCAGGGTAGGGCGCATCGCCCCATTCGATCTCCACCGCATCCGCTGCCTGCATCGCCAGCCAAGTATTGCGCGCAATCACCCCGATGCCGTTGCCAAGGCTCACCACCTTCAGCACCCCCGGCATTTCCAGCGCGCGGCCTGCTTCATAGGACAGCATCCGCCCGCCGAGCTGCGGCGACATCCGCACTGTCGCGAACGCCATATCCGGCAACATCACATCGATTCCGTATTCCGCCGTGCCCGTGGACTTTGCCGGAATATCCTTGCGCATCATGGATTTTCCCAGATACCGCCACTTCGACGGATCCTTCAGTTCCGGATCGCGCGGCACATCGAGCAATGCCGCCGCCTCCGCCAGTTCCCCGTAACGCAAGCGCGTCCCGTCCGGCGCCACCACCGCCCCCGAGTCCGTTTCCAGCGCCCCGACCGGAACCCCGAGCCGCTCTGCCGCCGCTTCCAGCAACACCATCCGCGCCGCCGCGCCGCTCTTGCGCATCTTGACGAAGCCATCAACCATCGACGTCGAGCCGCCCGTCACCTGCATCCCCATGATCTTCGGCAGCAGAAAGGCGCTTTCCTTGATCTTGCGCTTTAGCGGCCCTTCGTCGAAATCCCGCCACGGCATCGTCGTCCCGACCACCGCACTGTTGAAATAGACCTGCGCCGCCGGACCATGCATGGTTTTCACGTCGGCCCAGTCCACATCCAGCTCCTCCGCCACCAGCGCCGCCAGCGTGCTTTGCACCCCTTGGCCCATCTCCGCGCGCGGGGTGACGATGGTAACGCCGGTGCCGTCAATAATAACATAGGGGGTCAGAACCACCTCGCCGTCGCCCGCCACCAGCGGGTTCGGCAAGCTGCGGCGCGCCTGATACACGCCAAAGGCTACACCGCCGGCAATGGCGGCCGAGCCGACCAGAAACGTCCGTCTCGCGATTTTTCCAGCACGCCCCATCTCAGCCACCCCGCATGGTTGCCGCAGCGGTTTTAATGGCCGCGCGTATCTTCGGATAGGTGCCACAGCGACACAGGTTGCCGCCCATGGCCTCGTCGATCTCGGCATCGCTCGGTGCCGGATTTGCCGCCAGCAACTCCGCCGCCTGCATGATCTGCCCCGACTGGCAGTAGCCGCACTGCGCCACCTGATGCTTTATCCACGCCGCCTGCAGGATCGAGGGCGCATCCGGCGTCCCCAACCCTTCGATGGTCAGAACCTCGCCGTCCACATCTTCGAGCGCCAGCTGGCACGACCGCACCGCAACCCCGTCCACATGCACCGTGCAAGCCCCGCAGGCCGCCACGCCGCAACCGTATTTCGTGCCGGTCAGCCCCAGTTCGTCCCGCAGAACCCAGAGAAGCGGGACCTCGCCGGGCAAATCGACAGAATATCGCTTGCCATTCACGGTGATATCTCGGGCCATCGGCGCCTCCATCGTTGTCAGAACGCTATCTTCCTCCTCCGGCCTGCAAAAGTAAACCTGACGCAAGGGCAGGGCGATGCTGCCGCGTGAAGAAATAATTACAATCAAATATGCAGTGTTTGGAATACGACAAAAACGTTGCTTTTCAACCAAAGTTATAGCCTAATCCCACGCATAAAAAACAACACGGAGGAAATTATGAATAAAACTAAACTCGTAATCGGTGCTATCGGCGCCCTCATGCTTTCTGCCTTTTCGGTTCAGGCCGCCGAGGACTGCCCGCGCGGCGACCTTGACGAACGTTACTGTGACCGCGATGGCGACCTACTCGCGGATACCCCGACAGATCCCGCCGACTGGGTGAACCCCGACACTTTGATTTTTGCCTATACACCGGTGGAGGATCCGGCAGTCTACAAAGAAGCATGGTCCGACTTCCTCGACTATCTCGAGGAAAAAACCGGTAAAAAGGTTATTTTCTTCCCGGTCCAGTCCAACGCCGCCCAGATCGAGGCTATGCGCTCCGGTCGCCTGCATATCGCGGGCTTCAACACCGGCTCCAACCCGTTGGCTGTGAACTGCGCGGGGTTCAATCCGTTCACGATCATGGCGTCGAAAGACGGTAATTTCGGTTACGAGATGGAAATCATCACCTATCCGGGTTCCGGAATCGAGACGGTCGAGGATATCCGCGGCAAGACCCTTGCCTTCACCTCTCCCACATCGAACTCCGGCTTCAAGGCGCCCTCGGCGATTCTGAAGGCCGATTTCGACATGATTCCCGATCGCGATTTCGAGGCGGTTTACTCCGGTAAACACGACAACTCGATCCTCGGCGTGGCAAACAAGGACTATCCGGCGGCCTCGATTGCCAACTCGGTTCTGTCGCGCATGATCTCGCGCGGCGTGATCAATGAGGGCGACGTTGTCTCGATCTACAAATCGCAGACCTTCCCGACAACAGGCTTCGGTGTTGCCTACAACCTCGATCCGGCCCTGAAGGAACAGATCCGCGACGCGTTCTTCACCTTCGAGTGGGACGGCACATCGCTGCAGCGCGAGTTCGAGAAATCGAACGAGGGCCAGTTCCTGCCGATGACCTACAAGGAGTTCTGGGAAGTCATCCGCAAGATCGATACCGCAAACGGCGTAAGCTACGCCTGCGAATAAGCGGTACCTGCCAATTGCCCGCGCGCCTTTAAGCGTGCGGGCTTCTTTTCATGTCCGGATGTCGGGTCACACCCAGGGTTTCTAAATGTTAAAACTGAATAAACTCACCAAAATTTATAAAACCGGAGACAAGGCGCTCAATGACGTTACGCTGGAAATTCCCAATGGCCAGATCATCGCCCTGATCGGCCCGTCGGGCGCCGGCAAAAGCACGCTGATCCGCTGTATCAACCGTCTGGTGGAACCGACCAGCGGCTCGGTGAAACTCGACGATCTGGAGGTCACCACCCTTCGCCCCGGCGCCCTGCGCCGCGCGCGGCGTCGCATGGGCATGATCTTTCAGGAATACGCGCTGGTCGAACGGCTGACGGTGATGGAAAATGTCCTCTCGGGGCGCCTCGGCTACGTCGGCTTCTGGCGCAGTTTCCTGCGCAAATTCCCGCAATCCGATATCGACGAGGCCTATCGCCTGCTGGATCGCGTCGGCCTGCTGCACATGGCCGACAAACGCGCCGACGCATTGTCCGGCGGCCAGCGTCAGCGCGTCGGCATCGCCCGCGCCCTGATACAGGATCCCGCATTGTTGCTGGTGGATGAACCCACCGCCTCGCTCGACCCGAAAACCTCGCGCCAGATCATGCGCCTGATTACCGAACTGTGCGAGGAACGCGGCCTCGCGGCCATCGTCAATATCCACGATGTCTCGCTGGCACAGATGTTCGTGCAGCGCGTCGTGGCCCTCAACCTCGGCAATATCATTTTTGACGGCGGTCCGGCCGACCTCACCCCCGATGTCCTCACCGACATCTATGGCGAGGAAGACTGGGAAGCCACCATCGCCAAGGTCGAGGATGAGGACGAAGCCGAGGAGGAAGAAGCGTGAGCATCACCCTCGAAAACCGGGTCGGCACGCCCTGGAGGAAGCCGCATTTCATCGAAAACCCGCTGCTGCGCTGGGGCCTGATCCTCGGGGCCATAGTCTATCTGATCCTCGCCTTCGCCTCGATCGAGGTAAACTGGGCGCGCGTCTACGAGGGGCTGGAGCGCGGCTGGAAATTCATCGCCGCCTTCGCCAATCCCGATTTCGGGTCGCGCGCCGGCGACATCAAGGAAGGCATGATCGAAAGCGTCATTATGACGGTGACCTCGACCGTGGTCGGCATCGCCATTTCCATCCCGATCGCCCTTGGCGCCGCGCGCAATATCGCGCCGCTGCCGATCTATCTGGTCTGCCGTTTCATCGTCTCGATCTCTCGCGCGCTCAACGAGATCATCGTCGCGATCCTGTTCGTCGCCATCTTCGGTTTCGGCCCGCTCGCCGGTTTCCTGACCCTCAGCTTCGCCACCATCGGTTTCCTGTCGAAACTGCTGGCCGAGGATATCGAGGACATGAACAAGGTGCAGGCCGAAGCCATCCGCGCCACCGGCGCCAGCTGGCTGCAATGGATCAACTTCGGTGTGCAACCACAGGT
>WFTU01000088.1 GCA_015485375.1 Paracoccaceae bacterium
ATGAGCCTGACGGCCAGCTCGGACCTCTAGACAAAAAGAGAGGGCAGCCGAAGCGCCCTCTCCATATTGCCGTTACCGGCTAAATTTGTAGCAAACCCGCCGTTACAAACCGCAACCTGAGGCAAATATTTAGTACTCGTAAACCAAACACTATTGAATGGCGGGAATGTACGATGCATCCAACGCTCCGTCATACCCCAAATGCGGTAAAATGCCTGTTGTTTAGAGGTACTGCTCGGTCAAATCGAGCACATCGCGCCATTCCCTGAAGAACAGCAACGCGCCGATATCGGGATAAACGCGGAAGTCGATCCAGTCATACTCCTGCCGGAACTCCTCTAGGGTTTCCGGCACGATCATCTGGCTTTCGCCCCCACTCAGGAAATGCACCGGAATCCGGCCCTTCGTCCGCTCGACATAGGCCCGCCATTCCATCCCGACATGCAATATCGACTCCGCAGCGTAGGCCACATGCGCCACATGGTTTTCCGAAAGCGTCACTTCGGAACCGCAAAGCATGGCCTCCATCACCTGCGGATCTTCGCCAATCCGCAAATCACCGGGGCTGGAGGCATACACCATGCGGAAAAATTTCTCTTTACCGATCCGCCGCGCCAGATAAATCCCCGCCTTGACGATAAACGGAAGCAAATGCGGGGTGTAACGCGCATTGCTCATGAAAAACCGGTACCACTTGTCCATCCGCTGGTATTGCTCCGGCGTCGTCAGCGGTAACATCCCGTCACACAAAATAATTGCCGACACCCGCACTGGCATCCTGTCCGCCAGCGAGAAGGCAAACACGGAATCCGTGCCCAGCGCAATCACGGGGCATTGCCCGACCCGCTCGCGATCCATAATGGCCAGCATATCCTGCCGGATTTCCGTCGCAATATCGGCTTCTTTGGCATAAAAATCCGACCCGCCATAGCCGCCACGGATCGGCACAATCACCTTGATCCCGCGCTGCTTCGCCTCGGCCTCCGCCCGCGCCGGCCAGCGCGTCCAGCCCAGATCTGTCGGGAAAAACATACAGGGACGCCCATTCTCGTCCCCCAACACCAGATAGTCCACCCGCCGCCCGTCAGGCCGCCGGACCGACCTCGGAACACGGGGTTCAAGCATATGCAGCAAAGCCCCGGGCGTTCCCGCCCCCTCGCCAATCCCCGTATTTGCCACATCGAGTAAGGTTAGCACCATCCGCACCAGCTCTGCTTGCGAATGGGTCTCGGTCTTGGCCATGATCGCGCGCACCTGCGCACGCACGGTCTCGACCGACCGCCCGCGCTGCTTGGCAATGTCGCGCAGGCTGGTGCATTCCACCACGCCGCGCAGGACGGCAATTTCCGACTCCGACAAAGCAAAGGTCTGCGCCAGCAAATCCTGAAACCCCTCCGGCCAGCCGGTTTCCGAGGTCACGACCACCGCAAACGGCCCCGCTAGCGGGTCGTATCCGGCCTTGATCTGGAATATCATGATACGTCCGGCTGCCAGCGAGTGAAACCGTAGCGTGCTGGTTTCCTCACCGCTTTCCGACAGGATTTTCAACACTTCGGCCCGGAAAATCTCCAGATCGTCCTCTTCCAGCGGCAGCTTCGACAGCATGTCCCCCGGCCCCAGATCCAGCGCCCGCGCCGCAGCGCCGTTGACTGCCTGCACCTTCAGCGTGCGATCAACCGTAAATGCCGCCACCTTTCGAAACCGGTCCAGCACCGAATTGAATTTCCCGATCCCGCCTTCCTCGTCATGTTTCCAGCGATCCAGCAGCACCGAGGCACGGTTGAAATGGGTTTCCACATCCAGCCCGGCGAACCCCTCGGCCACACCGTCGCCGTCGTTGGCCATGTTTTCCCAGCTTTCCAGCAACACTTCCAGCCGCGCGGGATCAACTGCGACGTCATAAATCAGGTCGAGAATTTCACTGTCTCGCGATCGGGGCATTACATATCCATCAGAGCTAAGGCGTTACAGTTGCACGTTATATATCGCCGCGCAATCGGCCGCGCTATCTCGGAAATGACTTTACGTCAATTATCACTACGATGTGAGCAACCCGCCATCTTTCCAATCCCGCCCCGACCCGCTATACCTATAGAAACTATAGCTTCAAGGAGGCCCTCATGCTGTCAATTGGCGAACTCTCCCGCAAAACCGGCGTCAAAGTCCCGACGATCCGCTACTATGAACAACAGGGTCTGGTCGATGCTCCCGAACGGACCGAGGGCAACCAGCGCCGCTATTCCCACGCCGAACTGGACCGGCTGACCTTCATCAAACATGCCCGCGACCTCGGCCTGCCGATCGAATCCATCCGTGAACTCCTCGACCTGTCAGCTCACCCCGAACAACCTTGCGCACAAGCCGACCGCATCGCCAGCGAGCACCTGACCGAAGTCCGCACCCGCATCGCCCGGCTGCAAAAACTGGAGGCCGAACTGCAACGTATCGCCACCAGATGTCAGGCAAACCACGTCGGCGACTGCTACGTCATCCGCGCCCTGTCGGATCACGGGTTATGCGAGGATACACATTAGGCCGAAACGCCGTCAGCCCCGCAACCGCTGCATAAACTGCCGGTGCAACGGCTCCCCTGCAGCCACCAGCCCCGACAGTTGCGGCACCGGATTGTTGTAACGTGGCAGCATGGCCTCCGGTGTCGTCACTTTGGCCCCCGCCTCCTGCGCTATCAGATCCCCTGCCGCCACGTCCCATTCCCATGTCGGGCGCAGGGTCAGCATGGCGTCATAGCGCCCCTCGGCCACCAGACACATGCGATAGGCCAGCGAGGGCCGGAATTTCCGTGTCAGGTCCGGCACACCGCCCGGCCACAAATCCGGCTTCAGCGTCGCCCCCGTGGTCAGCGCCCGCGCCTGCTCCATGACCGGCTGTTCGCTGGCACGGATCGGCTGCCCGTTCAGAAACGCCCCGCCACCCCTGACGGCGCTATAGGTCAGCCCCTTCATCGGCAGATGCACCACGGCCGAGACCACCTCGCCATTCTCGGCAATCGCCAGTGAATGCGCAAAAGTATTCTCGCCCGCAATAAAGGCCCGCGTGCCGTCAATGGGATCGACGATAAACACCCGTGGCCGCTGCAGGCGCTCTGCCGTGTCCGTGCTTTCCTCCGACAGCCAGCCGTAATCGGGCCGTGCACCGAGCAGTTCGCCATGCAGCATCCGGTTCACCGCCAGATCCGCCGCCGTCACCGGCCCCTGCCCGTCGCCCTTGTCCCAGACCTCGGGATCGGCCTTGAAGTAGCCGCGCGCGATGTCGCCCGCCGCCTTGGCCGCGTCGGTCAGCAGATGCAGGTCACTCTCCGGCAATGGTCAACCCTTCCACCAGCAGGCTCGGCACCACCCGCGACAGATATGTCCGCGCGTCGTTCGCGGGCCGGATCGACCCGAGCATTCCGCGCAGGTTTCCCGCGATGGTGCATTCGTTCACCGGCCCGACAATCTCGCCGTTTTCCACCCAGAAGCCCGAGGCCCCGCGCGAATAATCCCCCGTGTTCTGGTTTATCGACGAGCCGATCAGCGAGGTCACGATCAGCCCCGTCCCCATCTGCGCAATCAGGTCCTCGCGGCTCTCGCTGCCCTGCGTCAGCTCCAGATTTCCGACCGAGGGGCTGGGCGGTGCCGATGTCCCCCGCGCCGCATTGGCCGTGCTTTCCAGCCCCAGCTTGCGCGCCGTCGCCAGATCCAGCGTCCAGCCGGTCAGCACGCCGTTATCGACAATCGCCCGCCGCGCAGTCGCCAGCCCCTCGGCATCGAAAGGCTTCGAGCCGGACACCCGCAAGCGATGTGGATCCTCGACCAGCGACAGGCCCTCGGGCAACACCTGTTCGCCCAGCGCATCCTTGAGCCAGCTCGACCCGCGGGCGATGGAACTGCCGTTGATCGCCGCCACCAGATGCCCGATCAGCCCCGAGGAAATCCGCTCGTCGAACAGCACCGGATAGGCCCCCGTCGGCGGCTTCTTCGCCCCCGCCCGCGCCACGGCCCGTTCACCGGCAATCCGCCCGATTTCACCGGCATCCGGCAGATCGGCACCGAACACCCGCCCCTCGCCGTAATAATCCCGCTCCATCTCCAGCCCCTCGCCGGAGATCGCCACGCAGGAGGTCGAACGCGAGGTCCGCGCATAGCCGCCGCTGAACCCGTTCGTCGCCGCAATCCAGATTTTCGTATGGCTGTAACCGGCACCGGCCCCCTGCACCTGCGCCACGCCCTCGACCGCCAGCGCCGCCGCTTCCGCCGCCAGCGCATCCGCCTGCAATTCGGCGGCCGCAGGGGCGCCGGACGGGTCCGCCAGTTCCAGCGGCCCTGCGTCACGGTCCGCCGCCAGTTGCTCCGGCGCGGCCAACCCGCAATAGGGATCCTCCGGCGCTTCCTTTGCCATGGCCACGGCGCGCTCGGCCATTTCCCGCATGGTCTCCGGCCGCACGTCCGAGGCCGAGACGCTCGCCTGCCGTTTCCCGACCAGCACCCGCAACCCGATGTCGATCCCCTCGGAGCGTTCCGCATGTTCCAGCTTGCCGCCCAGCACCTCGATCGACTGGCTGTCGCCGGACACGGCAATCGCGTCAGCGACATCCGCCCCCGCTTTGCCCGCTGCATCGAGCAGGGCTTTGGTAAGGTTTTCAAGGGTCTGGGTCATGGTTCCACCGGATTGAGGGCTGCGTTTCCCCCCACATATAATACCTTTCAAAGGTTTTCACCCTCCAATGACACCAAAGCGTGACCGGCCCGACAAAGACTCTTCTTTCAGAAAAACTTAAATCAGGTTAAGAAGAAGTATATTTGCGAGGTGATATTTTGGCGATTAAAACGGAAATGTTGCGATATTTCATAGAGGTGGCCGAAACCGGCAACCTCTCGAAGGCGGCAGAACGGCTGGGCCGCACCCCCTCTGCAGTTTCGATGATGCTGAAGCAGCTGGAGGAAAATCTCGGCGCGCCGCTGTTCGAAACGGACCGCAAAAACCGCCTGACCGACCTCGGCGCCTTTGCCCTGGAGGAAGCACGCCGCGAGATCGCGCATTTCGAGCAAACCATCAGCGCAATGCACCGTTTCGCCGAATCGGGCGAGGGGCAGGTACGGGTAGCCTGCCTTCCGGCGATCTCCACCGCGCTAATGCCGGACCTGACTACGAAAATCCACTCTGCCAACCCGAAAATCCTCGTTCGCATCCGTGATATGCTGACCGAGGCCTGCCTGATGGAAGTCCGTGACCAGACCGTTGATATCGGCATCGTCAACCAGTTCATCATCACCGGCTTCAGCAATATCAAAAGCGCGCCGCTCCTGAGCGATGTTTTCGGCATCCTTTGCCTGCGCGACAGCCCGCTCGGCCGCAAGGAGACCCTTTACTGGTCCGACATCTCGCACGAAAACCTGATCGTAAACGACCTGTGCTACGCGATCGAGGACCCCGCCGTGCGCAAGGCCATCACCGATTCCCACGTCAATGTGGAAAGCGCCCTGTCAATCAAGGCATTCATCCGCGCCGGCGCCGGTGTCTCCATCGTGCCCGGGCTGGTCGGCTCCCAACTCGCCAAGGATCTGGTATTCCGCGTCCCGGAAGGGCCTGAATTCCGCCGCACCGCCTATCTGGTCTGGAACGAGAACAACCACCCCAGCCCGGCAGTTATCCGTTTCTGCAATCTCCTGCGCGAAACGATCGAGGAACTTGGCCTGACCCCGACTGACGAGGATATAAGAAAACCTCTGCACTGGCTCGGCGTCGTTCGCTGATTTTCCCCTTGGCTCGCCCGCGCTTTTGCGCTCCTATGGCGAGAAATTTTCCCAGACACGGATTTTAGCCATGACCAACTCCGCCTATGCCACCCTGCTCGACCACCTGAAAACCACCGCTGCACTGGAACAGATCGGCGGGGTTCTGATGT
>WFTU01000089.1 GCA_015485375.1 Paracoccaceae bacterium
CGCTTCGACGAGGAAAAATACGGCACCGACGGCGGCCCCTTGCATGATCCCAATGTCATCGCATGGTTGCTGAAGCCCGAAATCTATCAGGGCCGCCATATCAACGTGGAGGTCGAAACCGCCAGCGAGCTGACCATGGGCATGACCGTGGCGGACTGGTGGCGGGTGACGGACAGGCCGGAAAACGTGTTTTTCGTGCGCGATCTGGACGCGGATGCGTTTTTTGCCCTGCTGCTGGAGCGGATCGGCACGCTATGACCTTGACTCCGCCCGCTTGAGGCAACAAATGCGCTGTGATATATTGCAAACCATCTGGCGCCGGACGTGGCGCATTGAATCAGGAGGACATCGTTCTGTCGGAACGTGTTGATGCGGCCGGAGAGGCCGCGAAATCCGCAACCACCACAATCGGTGCAAGCGGAGACAAAGAGCAGAGCGCCGCGATGCTGGCCCGTATTCTGGGCTCGCTGGACGAGAACAAGGCCGAAGAGGTCGTGGTGATCCCCTTGGAAGGCAAATCCGAAATGGCCGACAATATGGTCATCGCATCGGGCCGCTCGACCCGTCAGGTCTCGGCGCTGGCGGATATGCTGTTCAAGAAGATCAAGGAAGAAACCGGAATCATCTGCCGTATGGAAGGCAAGGATTCCGGCGACTGGGTGCTGATCGACTGCGGCGACGCCGTGGTGCATCTGTTCCGCCCCGAGGTCCGCGAATTCTACCAGCTCGAAAAAATGTGGCAGGCCGCCGGCGGTCCCGCCGCCGGTGCCGACGCGGAATAAATGCGCGTCAGCCTTTGCGTTGTCGGTCGCCTGCGCGGCGGACCGGAACGCGAGATCCTCGACGATTACCTGACACGGTTCGACCGCACGGGCCGCGCGCTCGGCCTCGGCCCCGCGAAGGTGATCGAGGTCGAGGACAAAAAGGGCGGCGGCATGGAGGCCGAGGCAAAGCTCCTGCGCAATGCCATCCCCGCCGACGCGCTGCTGGTGACGCTGGACGAGCGCGGCAAGCTGCTGACCTCGCCCGAATTTTCCCGCAAGCTCGGCAACTGGCGCGATGACAGGCGACAGGACGTGGCTTTCGTAATCGGCGGGGCCGACGGGATCGCGCCGAACCTGCGCGCCGAGGCGGATTTTTCCCTGTCCTTCGGTAAAATGGTCTGGCCGCACATGCTGGTGCGGGTAATGTTGGCAGAGCAGCTCTATCGCGCCGCCGCCATTCAGGCCAACACCCCCTATCATCGGGCTTGATTGCCCTGACGCGGGGGCATACATAAAGCCTGTCCTGAAACGGAGGCCCCCCATGTCCACACCCAAGCCCGTAGTCCTGTGTATTCTTGACGGTTGGGGCCTGCGCCCCGAACGTGAAAACAACGCGGTTGCACTGGGCAACACCCCGAATTTCGACTGGATCATGGCGGACTGCCCGCACGCGACGCTGGCCGCGCACGGAACCGATGTCGGTCTGCCGGAGGGACAGATGGGCAATTCCGAAGTGGGGCATATGAATATCGGCGCGGGCCGGATCGTCTGGATGGACCTGCCGAAGGTCAACAAGGCGATCGAGACCGGCGAGTTCGACCATAACCCTGCCCTGCAGCGCTTCATCGAAAAGCTGAAAGCCAGCGGCGGCACCGCCCATATCGCGGGGCTGGCCTCGCCCGGTGGAGTGCATTCGCATCAGGACCATATCGCGCGCGCGGCAACGGTGATCGCCGCTGCGGGTATTCCGGTAAATATCCATGCGTTCCTCGACGGTCGCGACGTTCCGCCGCAATCGGCGGACGAGCAGATGGCAAAGCTGGAGGGCGATCTGCCTGCCGGTGCCGCGATTTCCACCGTTTGCGGCCGTTTCTTCGCCATGGACCGTGACAAGCGCTGGGATCGGGTGCAGCAGGCCTTCGACCTTATGGTGATGGCAAAGGGCAAGCGCGCCTTCAGCGTGCAGGACGCGATCGAGGAGGCATATGCCGCTGGTGAAACCGATGAATTCGTTTCGCCGACCGTGATCGGAAACTATGCGGGCATGAAGGATGGCGACGGCTTGTTGTTCATGAACTTCCGCGCGGATCGGGCGCGGGAAATTCTGGCGGCGCTTGGCGATCCGGATTTCGACGCCTTCGATGTATCGGCCCGACCGAAACTCGCGGCCCTTACAGGGCTGGTGGAATACTCCGACGCGCACAATTCCTATATGGATGTGATGTATCCTTCCGAGGATATCATAAACACCCTTGGCCATTGGGTTGCCACACATGGCCGGACCCAGTTCCGGCTGGCGGAGACCGAGAAATACCCGCATGTCACGTTTTTCATGAATGGCGGGCAGGAGGTGCCCGAGGGCGGCGAGGACCGCTATGTCGCGCCCAGCCCGAAGGTGAAAACCTATGACATGCAGCCGGAGATGTCGGCCGCCGAGGTCACGGACCATCTGGTCGAGGCGATCCGCGGGCAGGAGTATGATCTGATCATCATCAACTTCGCCAACCCCGACATGGTCGGTCATACCGGCGACCTGCAGGCCGCGATCAAGGCTGTCGAGGCGGTGGACAAGGGGCTGGGGCAGGCGCTCGACGCGATCGGGGACGTGGGCGGCGCCATGATCGTCACGGCCGACCACGGCAATTGCGAAACCATGGTCGATCCGGTTACCGGCGGTCCGCATACGGCGCACACCTGCAATCCGGTGCCGGTGGTGCTGGTGGGTGGTCCCGAAGGGGCGGCGCTGCGCAGTGGCGGACGGCTTTCGGACCTCGCGCCGACGTTGCTGGAACTGATGAACCTGCCGAAACCGGCGGAGATGACCGGCGAAACCTTGCTTGAATCTGTGGCATCCTGAGCATCTGTTAAAGAAATTGTGATGTGCTTGCGACATTCGGGCTGGAACGTTCGCGCTGAAAAGGGTCTATATAGGGTCTGGCATATTCGGGATTCCCGTGTGAATGCCCGCAAAACAGGAAGTATTGAGAATGAATAAATATTTCATCGCCGCAATCGGTGGCGCAGTCGCAGGGGTCGCACTGACCGCACAGTTCGCCGGTCCGCTCGTGGCACAGGAGCAGACCGACCTGCAGACCACCTATGAACAGCTCGACCTGTTCGGCACGATTTTCGAGCGTATCCAGTCGGATTATGTCGAGGAAGTCGACTCCAAGGCACTGATCGAGGCGGCCATCAACGGCATGCTGACCTCGCTCGATCCGCATTCCAGCTACCTGCCGCCGAAAGATTTCGAGGACATGCAGGTGGAAACCCGTGGCGAGTTCGGCGGTCTGGGGATCGAAGTGACGCAGCAGGACGGTTTTGTGAAGGTGGTTTCGCCCATTGACGACACTCCCGCCGCCAACGCCGGTATCCAGTCAGGCGACCTGATCACCCAGATCGATGGCGAGAGCGTTCTGGGCCTGACACTGAATGATGCAGTCGACCTGTTACGCGGTCCGGTCGGGGCCGAAGTGGTTATCACCATCTTCCGCGAAGGTGTGGACGAGCCGTTCGACGTGACAATCGTGCGCGACGTTATCAAAGTCAAAGCCGTGCGCGTGCGTACCGAGGGGCGGGCCGTGGTGCTGCGCATTACCTCTTTCACCGAACAGACCTATGCCGATCTGAAGGCCGGCATGGAAGCGGAAGTGGAGGCCAATGGCGGTATTGACAATATTGACGGGTTCGTCCTCGATCTGCGCAACAATCCGGGCGGGCTGCTCAATCAGGCGATTGCCGTGTCCGATGCTTTCCTTGACGCGGGCGAAATCGTTTCGACCCGTGGCCGCAACCCCGAGGACAGCGACCGTTTCAACGCGGAACCGGGCGATCTGGCCGAAGGTAAACCGATTGTCGTGCTGATCAACGGCGGTTCGGCCTCGGCTTCGGAAATCGTGGCCGGCGCGCTGAAAGACCATGCGCGCGCGATCGTAGTCGGGACCAAGAGCTTCGGCAAAGGGTCCGTCCAGACCATCATGCCGATCCAGGGCGAAGGCGCGATGCGCCTGACCACGGCGCGCTATTACACCCCGTCGGGCCGCTCGATCCAGAACCTCGGCGTGACGCCGGATATTCTGGTTGAACAGCGCCCGCCGGTCGAAAGGCCCGCGACCGAGGATACCCCCGCCAGCCGTCTGCGTTCCGAGGCCGACCTGCGCGGCACGCTCAGCAACGACTCGCTGACCGAGGAAGAGCGCCAGCAACTGGAACAGGAGCGTGCGGAACTGGAGGCCATGGCGGCACTTCGCGATTCCGATTACCAGCTTGCCTACGGGCTGGATATCCTGCGCGGACTGAACGTGCTGGGTGCAAAATAAACCTGCCGGGCGGGGCTATGGCTCCGCCCGCTGCAAGGGGATTGAAATGAACGAAGCCGATCGCCTGTCGTTGCCCTATCGCCCCAACGTCGGCCTGATGATCCGCAATCCGCAGGGCCGTATTTTTGCCGGACGGCGCATCGACTACCCCGATGCTTGGCAGATGCCGCAAGGCGGTATCGACGAGGGCGAAGAGCCGCTCGAGGCTGCTTTTCGCGAACTCAACGAGGAAACCGGCATTATCCGCGATGCCGTGAAGCTACTGGCTGAAAGCCGCGACTGGCACACCTACGATTTTCCGCCGGAAGTGGCCGGAAAACTGTGGAAAGGCGGTTATCGCGGACAGAAACAGCGCTGGTATCTGCTGGGATTCGAGGGCGAGGACCGGCAGATCAACATCGCGACAGAACACCCGGAATTCGACGTCTGGCGCTGGATGGAGCCGCCGGAACTGATCGAGCGGATCGTGCCGTTCAAGCGCGATATCTACCGCGCGGTGATGCGGGAGTTTTCTATTCCGCTCTAGCAGCGAAATAGTTATCCGCCACCTTCCGACCGAGGGCATTGGTCGGGCGCTCTATCAGCACGTAGGTCAACGTCGAGAAACCTATTGTCAGGGTGGCGACAACCGCGAACAACCCAAAACCCTCAAGCGGCCAGCTTTCGGCAATGAACCTGTCGAACAGCCCGACAATCAGGAAATGCGAAAGATATATACTGTAACTGACTGTGCCGAGAAACAGCAACGGCCTCACATTCAGCGCGCGGTAAAGAAACGGGGCTGTTTCGCGTGAGAGAAATCCGATTAACAGGAATGTGGCTGTCCCGGTAGTAAGCGCGACATTGGGGGCGTTGAGCAGCATGCCTTCCATAAATACGACAACGCCGACCCACACCATCAACCGTCCGTATTTCCAGGGGGCCATCTCTCTGAGTTTGTAGGCTACGACACCGGCAAGAAAATAGTATCCGTAGGATGTTGGAAACCAGTCTATGAAAAAATAGGGAGAAGGGCGCACGAAAATTCCGGCATAGAGGCGAGCGGCGTAATCAAGGCCGACCAGCAGAATGACCAACAGTGCAGTGGAGCGCAGGTTGGTCATCCGCACGATAAACAGGGGCAGAAACAGATACCAGAATACCTCGACCGGAATGGTCCATTCGACGCCGATAATGGAATTGGCGATGGAGTGGTCGAGAAAACTCAGGAAGGCAAGGTGCATCACGTAGTTGTAGATATCCAGCTCGCCGCCCAGTAACCCTAGCCATTTCACGGGAGTGATGCTGCCGGTCAGTAGCAGCACCAGCCCGAGCGTAAGGAAAAAATAGTAAAGAGGTCCGATGCGGAACATGCGTCGCGTCAGATAGTGGGCGTAGTTCGGGGCGCTGGCATAAGTTGTGGCAATCGAAAAACCCGATATGACAAAAAATACGCGTACGCCGAAAAAACCGCCAGCATCGATATTGGCCCCGATTTGCCCGAAGCCCGAAAACGCACTCGTATGTGTTACGACCACAAGCAGGGCTGCGATTGCCCTGAGAGAGGTCACGAAGTCCGTATCTCCGTAACGGCGAACGAGCGGTCCCGCGCTCACCGGACCACAAACCCCTGCAACGCGTTTACCTCCAGTTCACCGACCGTGCGGTCCTTCATGGCCCGTGCCGCGGCGCGGGCGCCGGCGGCGGTGGTGTAGTAGGGGATCTTGTCATAGAGCGCGACCGAGCGGATTTCGCGGCTGTCCTCGATGGATTGCGCGCCTTCGGTGGTGTTGAATACCAGCTGCACATGGCCGTCTTTCATCAGATCGACGATGTTCGGGCGTCCCTCGTAGACCTTGTTGACCACTTCGGCCTCGATGCCGTTTTCGGTCAGGTAGGCCGCGGTGCCGCGGGTGGCGATGATCTTGAAGCCGATTTCCGATACCAGTCGGGTTGCTTCCAGAATCATGTCGCCTTTGTCGCTATCCTTGATGGAGACAAAAACCGTGCCTTCGTCCGGCAAATCGGTGCCGGCCCCCATTTGTGATTTCAGGAAGGCGCGGCTGAAGGTCTTGTCCAGCCCCATGACCTCGCCCGTGGAGCGCATTTCCGGCCCCAGCAGCGTATCGACGCCGGGGAAGCGGGCGAAGGGCAGCACAGCCTCTTTCACCGCGTAATAGGGCACGTTCGGGTCCACCAGATCGAAGTTCGACAGCGGTTCGCCCGCCATGATCCGTGCGGCGATGGAGGCGATGGGCGAGCCGGTGGCCTTGGCCACGAACGGCACGGTGCGGCTGGCGCGCGGGTTGACTTCGAGCACGAAAATCTCGCCGTTCTTGATGGCGAACTGCACATTCATCAGGCCGACGACGTTCAGGCCGAGGGCCATGGCCTCGGTCTGGCGTTTCAGTTCCTCGATGGTCTCCGCGTCCAGCGAATAGGGCGGCAGCGAGCAAGCCGAGTCGCCGGAATGCACGCCGGCCTCCTCGATAT
>WFTU01000090.1 GCA_015485375.1 Paracoccaceae bacterium
ACGGCGACGGATGGGTCGCCGTAGCTGTTGATGAAGGCGCCGAGCGACAGATCCAGCGAAGAGCCGCGCAGGTTTTCCCATGTCAGGAACACGCCCGGGGTGGCGTCGTTGAACCGGGCCGGTCGATCCCCGGGCAGGTGGTCCGAACCAAGCATGACATAGGCACGGTCTGGGCCTGCCATTGTTGCAATCGGCAACAGCACTGACAGGGCCGCCCAAAGCAATGTGTTGCGCACGCTCATAGCATCAAATCCGCATCGGCATGGCGACGCCGGTGAAGCGCGGGTCGTCGGTTTCGACGATGAATGGTTCGCCCGGCCCCTTCGATTTCAGGACAACGGCCTCATCGCCCTTGATCATCTTCGCGATGTTGCGGAAGTTCATGCCGAATGCTTCACCAGCTGCGCCATGCAGAGGCGACGAAACCACCATTTCCAATTTGCCGTCGCAAACCCGCATCGCCATCTCGCCCTTGTCCGGCCGCACCTCTACGGGGGTGTTGGACTGACCGTAGAGACCGGACATCTTGCGAATTGCGACCGCCGAAAGCGGCACGTTGATTTTGACGCCATCGGCAAGGTCTGGAATGACGCGGGTGTAGTCTGGATATGTGCCGTCGATGGTCTTGGCGCGCAGCCGGAAGTCCATCGTTTCAAACTCGATGCGCGCCCCGCCGAAAGCCCGAATTGCGACCGGCCGGTTGCCGCGCTCGGAGGTGAGAGAACGCAGCAGGTCGATGGTTTGTGTGTGGACAATCCGGCCGGCATCCGGCTGCCACGGTATGTCGGAGGCATAGAGGGCCAGTTTGTGACCGTCCGTGGCGACCAGATTGAGCCGGTCTCTGCCATCGGGCGCATGGAAATACACGCCGTTCAGGTAATACCGGGTTGCCTCCGCTGAAATGCACCCCCAGACGCGATCCAGGTGGCTGCGAAGATCGGCCTCGGATGTGACGGTGGCCGACGCATGGCCGCCGGCGGCCCACGCCGGGAAATCAACAACCGGCAGCAGTCCGCGGAAATCCACGGCGAGGCCGTCAGAGCGGATTGTCAGGTTATCTCCGTCCATTTCGAACGTGAGGTCGCCGTCTGCCGCCCTCGCAACGCGGATCAGCGACGAAAGCTGCACCAGGCAGTCGATCGTCCCGCCCGGCGCGCCCCCGGCATCATCCAGGCGCAAGACCAATTCGTTATCCAGGTCGGTGCCGGTAATCTCGATCTGGCTGTTTCCGCCCTTCTTCTGGATGCGCACGAAGCCAAGGATTGGGATTGTGGTTCTGCTCTTCACAATCTTGTTGAGTGTGCCCAGCGCTTTTTTCAGGTCTCGCGCGTCAATGGTCGCCATTTTGAACCGCCTTTCGTTCAGCCGTGCAGGATGAAGGCAATGGGCGCGCTGGACCGCCAGCACGCGCCGCAATTGCCGCAATGTTTGGTGTCGGAAATGTCGCCAATCGCGCCGCGCTGCTCGGGGCAGACAACGGCATCGCCGAGCATCCCCTTGCGCGTCGGGAAGTCGATTGTGAAAGCCCCCCATTTCCCGGTAAATCCGCTGTTGCGGACGCAGAACCGCATTCCAAGCGCTGATCGGACGCGCGCAATACCCCGGCCGATCTTGGTGTTTGGTCGCCACGCGGTGAACCCGAACACGCTCAGGTTTTCATGCTGGTCCAGCAGTTCGACCCACAGGCGCAGGTATTTGAACGAGTAGAAATCGCCAAGGACGTGAAGTCTGATCAGCACCTTGGCATGGGTTGCGCACGCCCGTGCGACCTCGCACGTCAGCGCTTTCTCCCATGCTGGCGACGGAGACCATCGCCGCGCCCATTGCATCCCGTTCC
Organism: Paracoccaceae bacterium; assembly: GCA_015485375.1. Classification (GTDB taxonomy): domain Bacteria; phylum Pseudomonadota; class Alphaproteobacteria; order Rhodobacterales; family Rhodobacteraceae; genus NORP23. The sequence continues at coordinate 1,838 of WFTU01000090.1, forward strand.
CGTAGCACTCGCGCCAGAGACCGCAGGATTTCGGGCAGGTCGCCCGTTCTTCCAGCGTCAGCGTGAATATCCGCGCGCCCTTCAACGCCCCGACAAGAACATTTGCGCCGATCTTGGCGTTCAGCCCGCCGCATTTCAGGATGGATTCCGATTTCTCGCCCGGACCAGGCGGCCACGTCTTGACGGAGTGTGGAAAAATCGAGCCTGTAGCCGTTGCGTCGGCCATTCGTCTTACGTCGCCGGATGGCGCAAAGTTCGAGGCAAACCGACGCTTGTTCCTGACGGCAATGCGAGATTTGCGCACGCGCTCGTCGCGCTTCACCGCGGCTTTATCCATGATCCGCCCCCCGGCGCACGGTTTTCCCGCTGATCTTCCTTTTCAGGAAATGCGCCTTGCTTCCGGGGATGATGCGCTTGCGCTTGGACCACGTTCCCGCGTGCTTTGCGGCGACGCGACGGGTCTTGGCAATCATGGCAACATCGCCGCGCGTCTTGCCGGCGTGGCAGTCCGGGCACAGCGCTTGCAGGTTGCGCCAATCGTTCGATCCGCCGACTGCGAGCGGCGTGGCGTGGTCGATCTCGAACGCATCGCCCTTCGCCAGATTGATTTCGCCGCCGCAGCCGGCGCACTGCCCCTTTTGCATGAACAGAACGTCGCGCCGCTGGCGCTTGGTCAGGGTTTTGCGCTCAGACATCCATCGCCCCCTGACCGTCGGCATTGAAGGCGTCGTTGATCTCGGCGCTGATCTGGTCGAACAGTTCGGGCGCCTCGATCTTCATGCCGTCGAGTTGCTCGCCGTAGGTTTCGATGAAGTCGTTTTTCGACGCTGCGTCCAGCAGGTCGGCGGCCATCGTGTTGTAGATGTTCTGCCACTGGATGGCGTCGCGCATCGAGGGGGCGTTGTCGGCCTTCGCCTCGCGCTTCGCCTTGCCGGTTTTTACCTTCACGGGCTTCTGTTCCGGCTTTTTGGCCGCCTCTGGCGCGTCGTCGTCGCCATCAACCTCATGGGCTTCGCCGTCGATGGTGGCCCCGCCATCCTCAAGACCGGCGATAATCGCATCCATCGGGTCATCGGCCGCCGCCTGCTCGGCTTCGCCCTCGTCATTGGCAAGCGCCAGCAGGAACTCGTTGCTCATCGGCAGCAGGCCGCCATTGGCGATGGCGCGCACGGCGGTTTTCTTGCACATTGCCGCCTCGTCCTTGACCCACGGGCTTTCGGCGGTTTTTTTGAATTTCACCGCCGTTTTCCACCCCTGCGAATACTGGTCGCGATGGGCAATGATCTCGTCGTAGGTGAGGACGCGGAATGCCTCGGCCCCGTCGCGCAGTTTCACATAGCAATAGGCGTGGGTGATCTTGCCCTTGTGCGGGCCGGGGATGTGGCGAAGATGCGTGTTCGAGCCATACTCGAACGACCACGCCTCATCGTCGTCGTAGGCCACGTCGGCGTGAATGGTGAGCACGTCCGGGTGACGCCTCGCCATGTCGATCATCCCCTTGTATCCGGCGATGAAGGTGCAGACCTTGCCATACGGGATCAGGTAGGCATGTCCGCGCCAGGTGTTCGGCTCAAGCCCGGTGTTTGCGCACTGGATGAGGGCGTTGAACACGCTCATCGGTTCGCATTGCAGCAGTTTCGGCGTCTGGCGCGCGCTTTCGGCGAACAGGCGGATAATCCGGTCTGGTCCGAGCGCCTTGGTGGCGATTTCGCGCAACCGCGTCCTGACCTCGGCGTTGACAAGGAGTTGCGGAACGTTTTGCACCTGCCGCATCGGCATGGCTTGGGCTTTTTCCAGGGCGGTCTTGCTCATACTGCGATCTTTCTTTCGATGATTTCGATTCCGGGGATCTTGGTTTCGTCCACGTCGCGCGCCCGCACATCGGCTGTCGCCAGTTTCGTGAGGAGTTCAGCGACCATCGGGTGATCGCGGTAGTGCACAAACACCTGGTTGATGTTTGTGATGCGCGCGCTGCGCTGGGTTCTGAGCGTGGCGGCGCGTGCGCCGCCGCTGGCGGATTTCACGGTGACCTTGCCCGCTTCCTTGGCGGCCCGGCGAAGATTCTGCGCCTCTTTACGGGCTACGTCAGCCGCCACGTCGGCCGCCACGTCGTGGCGACGCTTCGCTTGCTCTCTGAGTTCCTTTTCGCGCTTCTCGGCGGCGCGGCGTTCGGCCTCTATGCGCCGCTTTTCCTCGGCGGCTTCGCGTTCCTTGCGGCGCAGGTATTCGCCCATGATGGGCTCGATCAAGCGAAGCGACCGGGACACCATGTCGGCGATTGGCCGGAACGCTTCCTGAACCTCTTTCGCGGCGTCGTCCCAAGGCTTCTTTGCCTCGCGTCGCGCCCTGTCGATCTCCTTGAGCAGACCCTTCGATCCCGCGATGAAATCGCGCAGCTGGCTGGCGGTTTCGTCGTCGGCGATCGGCCCGGACTCTTTCCATTGCCCAGCCGCGTCGGCGAACTCTCTGGATTTGGCTTCAAGATCGTCGGTGATCTTCGGGTCGTATGCCGGTTTGCTGTTGTGTCCGATGATGGCGGTCATGCTGCGCCCCTTCTGTTCGGGCGCGCGGCGCGCGCGGTTAGATCGAGCGGCACATGCGTTGCCGCCATGTCCGGGTTTTCTTCGCGCGCGGCCATGAGCGAGCGGTATTCGCGCTCTGTGATCGGGACGCAGAAGCGCCACAGGCGCCACGGGTCCTCCGGGCTGTTGCCCTCCGTTGCCTTCAACTGGTCGGTTTCCTCGTCGAACCAGATCGCAACCGGGACGCGCGGGCCGCCCTCAACGAACTGGACCTCATACCAACCTTCGCGCGGCGCGCGTTCATCCCGCACGCGGTTAAAGCCAAGAATGGCGCCCATGTGCCATGTCGTGTTTTTCGGGCCGCCCATCACCAGCCCGCCGCCATGAAGCGCTTGTGCACGGCGCGCGTCTGCTCGACGTCGTGCCGGCAATAGTCCTCGATCTCGTCGTGGCGCCCGTCCAGCCAGGCTTGGGCAACCTCGGAACCGTGCATTCCGTCGCCCTTGCCTTCGAGGCCGAAGATCGCGCACAGCTTGTCCATGCTGATCGTTCCGCGCCCGCCGGCCCACATGATCATGGTGTCGTGGCACGACTTGTCCCACGGCTTCGGGTCGCGCGGCCACGCCGTCGCGCGCGGCAGGCGCGCGCCGAGCACGATGGCGCGCTTCGTCAGGAACGGAATGTCGAAACCCAGGATGTTGTGGCCCACAATCGTGGTGCTGTGATACTCGGGCAGATCGCCAAAGAACGCGGCCAGGGCGTCGCCCTCCTGCGACACGTCAGAGGCATGGACGGATTTGATCTCGTCGTCGTCGTGCGCCCACGCGATGGTGCATACATGGCCATAGCCGCCGTCGAAGCTGGTCTTGGCAACCGCCTCGCGCGCCGCTTCCTCGCGGTTTTCGGCCAACCACTTTTCGATGGATTCCGGCTTGGTGATGCGCGATGGCGGCTTGATTTCGGCCATCGCGCGCTCGATCGCGCCCGGGTCTTGGTTCGGGATGGTTTCGATGTCGAAATAGATGAAACTCATGTGGCAGGTTCCTTTTTGGGTGGTTTTTGTGCCTGGCTGTGTCAGCAGGCGCCGCAAGCGTGCAGCGCGAATGAAATCTTGGCGGCAACCTTGTCAGCCAAGACCGCACCAAACAGGATGAACGCGCCCACCATGATCTTGTCGGCGCGGCTCATACCTGGCCCTCGACGCGCCGCATCATGGCATCGAGATCGCCGCGCGCCTTGTGGTGCGCGATGGTTGCGAGCTGGTTGGAGAGCCTGGTTATGGCGTCGGGGTGCATTTCCATCGCCATGTCCTGAACGAGAGCGCCGAACGCCTGGTGGGGGATTGCGCGCAGAATTTCATGCGCATCCTTCACCGCTTTCGCCTGAGCCTGTGTAAGCAATTCATTCCCCTTGTCTGGCCCGCGCCGCAGGGAGGATTCTCGCGGCGCGGGCGTTCGGACGTGGCACCGGGAGATAGTGCCGTGGGGCGTTTCTAGGTGGACAAACGTCCACTGTCAACAGGAAAAGTGGACAACCGTCCACTTATTGCGTATGCGACGGTAGGCCGTAGCATTCACACGCTACGGTGGTAATTTTTTCTGGGGGAAAACCTTTGAGTGCACACTTCAAGAGCCTGGCCGCGCGCCTGGACCGAAATCAGCAACTGGCGTTGATCAAAAAGCTGCGTGAGGTTATTTCTCAGCCTTGCCCTGATGCTCGATTAGCCCTCTTATCTGGGCTGCGAGAAGATCTTGCTCTTGCTCGGACAGCAGGGCGAAAAGGCGCTGCAATTCGGCCAGTCGGCTGTCAGGAGTGTCATCAACGAACTCATTGACCGATTTTCCGAACACCTTTGCCAGCGAGATTGCGTCGTCCACATTGGTTGATGCAGACCGGCCCTGCTTCAACTTGAACAGCATGTGTTTTGAGACCCCGGCGCGACGCGCCAATTCCGGGATGCTCAAATCCGAACTGTTAATGTGCTCCATCAAAGCATCTCTGAACCGCTGGGCCATGTGTTCTCCTGAATTTTCAGCACAACGAGGTTAACGCTTTGGCCTGATTCTTTCGACTAGCCGATTGTCCATTGACAAATGATGGACATTCGTCCACTTGTTCGCCTATGAGCAGCACCACAGAAGCAAGATCCGTTCGCCGAGAGGTCGAGGCCTTTGCGAAGCGCCACGGTCTCAGCGTGTCCACCGTGTGCAATCGCGCGCTGGGCAACACGAAATTCATGGACCGGTTGGAGAGCCGCGAAAAACGCGACCGGGAACTCATCAAGAAACTTCGGAAATACATGAGGGAACGCGACGAACAATCCAAACAGCCCATCACCTGACATGGTGGGCTGGTGCGGGGATATAAAGTCTCGCCCCGGCAACAAACTGTTTCCATGCGGCGTCAGGGCGCCGTGTCTGCCACTCACGAATGGCGGCCTGTCTGGTGGGCGATCTGGATGGCCGCTGCCCCGCCTGTCCCTGAGCGGGCGGGGATTTACATGAGGACAGGGGGCCGGAAATGCCGCAGCAGACAACCCAAAAGCAAGTGCAGCGTCGTCTTGATCACCTGGAAGCCGCGGAATGAGCCGGCCATTCGGGAAGGTGACGTCATCGCTCTGGGGCTCATCAAAGTTCCGCGCGCTTGCGTCGTCGAAAAGCCGGCTGGCCTACATCTACCTTCTGACCAACGACCACGGCAATTCCATCGGCGCGTATCGACTGCCGCTCCCCTATATTTCCGCCGATCTTGAGGGCGATCTGGACGGCAAACCGGAAACCGCGAAATCGGTGATTGCCGACCTTCAGCGCGTCGGCCTTATCGAATACGACGAGGCCGAAAAGGTGGTGATGATCCATGCGTGGTTCGATCACAACCCAATTACCAATGCCAACCACATGGCGGGCGCCGCGCGCGCATTCAGCCAGTTGCCGTCGCGCACATCGTTTAGGGCGCGGCTCGCTGTTGACC
>WFTU01000091.1 GCA_015485375.1 Paracoccaceae bacterium
GAGGGGCATGTGGCGTTGATCCGCACGGCCTCCTATCTGGTGCGGCGGCATGAATTTCCCGAGGATAACACCTTTGGTCATGGCCCTAGAGCACCCGTCCGGCGACAGCATCCAGCTTCGCCACCAGCTCCGGATCACGGGCATCCGGCCCCGTCAGAATCGCGAACTCCAGCGCGCGGTCGCAGCCGTGCTCGCAAACCTCGCGGCTTGCACCGAGCAGCGCGGGCAGGCGTTTCACCATTCCGCGCGCGTGGTCGGCATTGCCCATCAGCGTGGCGATGATCTGCGTCACATCCACCTCGCCGTGGTCGGGATGCCAGCTGTCGTAATCGGTAATCATCGCGACCGAGGCATAATCCAGCTCCGCCTCGCGCGCCAGTTTGGCCTCCGGCATGTTGGTCATGCCGATCACATCACAGCCCCAGACCTCGCGATAGAGCTTGCTTTCGGCCAATGTGGAAAACTGCGGCCCCTCCATCGCCAGATAGGTGCCGCCCATATGCACGGTGATCCCTTCGGCCCGCGCCGCTGCCTCGCAGGCCGCCGACAGGCGCGGGCAGGTCGGATGCGCGACCGAGACATGGCCGACGCAGCCCGGCCCGAAAAACGACTTTTCCCGCGCGAAAGTCCGGTCGATGAACTGGTCCACAATCACGAAATGCCCCGGCGCCATATCCTCGCGAAACGACCCGCAGGCCGAGACCGAGATCACATCCGTCACCCCGATCCGCTTCAGCGCGTCGATATTGGCACGGTAGTTGATGGTCGAGGGCGTCTGAACATGCCCGCGCCCGTGACGCGGCAGAAACGCCATCTTCACCCCGTCGAGCGTGCCGGTCAGGATCTCGTCGGAGGGCTCCCCCCACGGGGTCTCCACGGCTTGCCACGCAGCCCCCTCCAGCCCGTCGATTTCGTAGAGGCCCGAGCCGCCGATAATCCCGATCATCGTGTCCATGTGTTACATCCCCTGTGGTCGCGGCATTTTGAACAGTTTCTTCGTAACATCATAATCCATGTATCCCAGACGCGACAGGGGCTTGTATTGTGTCACGTCGAAAATCCCGTCGTGAATGGCCGCGTCGGACAGGTGGATGCCCACGACCTCGCCAATGACCATGTGGTTGTGCGGTCCGGGCAGGTCGATGATCTGGAACAGCTTGCATTCCAGCGCCGCAGGGGCCTCGGCCACATAGGGGGCGGCCACAACTTCGCTGGCGGCTTTGGTCAGGCCGGCGTGTTCGAATTCATCCGTTCCTTTGGGCAAAACGGCAGCGCTGGCGTTCATTGCCTCGCGCAGGTCATAGGACACGATATTGGCCACGAACTCGCCGGTGGCGCGCACATTGGCAACCGTATCCTTGCCATACTCCTGATCACCCTTCTTGCCGGTGCTGGAAAACATCACCATCGGCGGATTATCCGCGAGCGCGTTGAAGAAGCTGTAGGGCGCGAGGTTCGCATTGCCGTCCGCGTCCAGCGTGGAAATCCAGCCGATCGGGCGGGGCGAAACAATGGCTTTGAACGGGTCGTGCGGCAGGCCGCTGCCGTCTTTGGGGAGGTAAAACATCTGGTATCCTTTCTTGTTTGCCCGCAAGGTAAGGGCGTGCTAGGCAGGTGTCGATAGGACAAAAGGGGCCGGAGCCATGATTTTGAAAGACCCGCGACGAGGCTGAACATCGCCCTTTGTCCTGTTCCTGTCCGGTAATCCCCCATGCTCCTGCCCACACCCGAAACCCCTGACGATATTTTCGAGGTCGAGAACCTCTTTGACCTCGCCTTCGCGCCGGGGCGCACCGCGCTCAGCTCGTATCGTCTGCGCGAGGGCGTCGATCCCGTCCCCGACCTCTCGCTTGTGGCGCGGGACGAGGATGGCATCATTGGCGGTGCCATCCGCTACTGGCCCGTGCGTATCGGCGCGGCCGGGGCCCTGCTGCTCGGCCCCGTCGCTGTCCACCCGACCCGTCAGGGCGAGGGGCTGGGCCATCTGCTGATCTCCGAATCCCTCGAACGCGCGGTTGATGCAGGCTGGCAGCGGGTCATTCTGGTCGGCGACGAACCCTACTACCGCCGCTTCGGCTTCACCCGCGAGCAGGCGAAAGGGCTGGAATTCCCGCCCCCGACAAACCCCGACCGCCTGCTGGCGCGGGCGCTGAAGGAAGGCGCGTTTGACGGGGTCGAGGGCATGGTCGAGCGGTGGTGATTTTTTATTTTACCGGTAAAACCACTAAACCGGTTTAGTGGTTTCGGAATCCAAATAAAAAAGCTGTAACAATGCACTAGACCATATCACGTTGCGAAATAATCCCGCAAAATCCGTGTGTAGATTTCCTTCAACTGGCCGATTTGGGCGATCTCTACCCGCTCGTCCACCTGATGCATGGTTTTGCCGACCAGACCGAATTCGACCACCGGACAGTGGTTTTTCACAAAGCGCGCGTCCGAGGTCCCGCCGGAGGTCGAGAGTTCCGGCACAACGCCGGTCTCGGCCTCGACCGCTTTGGCGACCAGCGCCGACAGTTCGCCCGGCGGGGTAAAAAAACTC
>WFTU01000092.1 GCA_015485375.1 Paracoccaceae bacterium
ACCAAAGGGTTCCCAACGCGCCGGTTTACGATTTTCTCAACAAAGGCGCGGAAACCTCCACTGTGGCGGCAAAAATTGCGCTGAAACATGACGTACCACTGATTCCGGTGTATGGCACCCGCCGGGCGGACAGCCTCGACGTTGATATAGCCTTCGAGGCGCCCATTCCGCCTTCGGACGCCGACACCATGACTCAGGCGATCAATGACAGCCTCTCGGCGCGGGTTCGGGAAAACCGGGAACAGTGGTTCTGGCTGCACCGACGCTGGGGTATTCTGGATCAGGAATAGAGTTCCCGCAGAATATTTTTCTGAACCTTGCCCATGGTGTTCCGCGGTAATTCGTCAATAAATTCAATACGACGCGGGCATTTGAATTTGGCGAGCTGCTGTTCGGCCGATCTCCGGATAGCCTCAGGTCCCAGGGTCGGATTAGAACGCACAACCACCGCCACGACCTGCTCGCCGAAGTCGGCATCCGGTACGCCGATCACGGCGGATTCTTTAACGCCATCTGTATCATCGATCACGGCCTCCACCTCTTTCGGATAGACGTTCAGCCCGCCGGAAATAATCAGGTCTTTGGAGCGCCCGACGATGGTGATGTATCCGTCGGGGTCGCGCATCCCGAGGTCTCCGGTGATGAACCAGCCGTCAGGCCGCAGCTCCTCGGCGGTTTTTTCGGGCATGCGCCAATAGCCGGAAAAAACGTTGTCGCCGCGCACCTCGATTATACCTATTTCACCATCAGGCAGTTCCCGCCCGCTGTCTCCGACAATTTTCAACTCCACACCGGGTAGTGGAAACCCGACCGTTCCGGGCCGGCGCTCGCCCTCGTAGGGGTTTGAGGTATTCATGTTGGTCTCGGTCATGCCATATCGTTCCAGAATGGTATGGCCGGTGCGCGCCTGCCAGCGGGCGTGGGTTTCGCTCAACAAAGGGGCCGAGCCGCTGATGAACAGGCGCATGTTGGCTGTCAGCGCCGGTGTCAATGCCTCCTTGTCCAGAAGGCGGGTGTAGAAGGTCGGAACGCCCATCAGGGTCGTGGCGCGCGGCATGGCCTCCAGAATGGCGTCAGAATCGAAGGCCGGTTGGAAAATCATGGACGCCCCAGCCATCAGAGCGACATTGGTGGCCACAAACAAACCGTGGGTGTGGAAAATCGGCAAGGCGTGAATCAGCACATCTTCGGGCGTGAAGCGCCATACGTCTACCAGCGTGCCGGAATTCGACGCCAGAGCGCGATGGGTGAGCATTGCCCCCTTTGAACGGCCGGTGGTGCCGGAGGTATAAAGGATCGCGGCCAGATCTTCGGCAGTGCGGGGAACCGGTGTGAAGCGCCCCTGCCCCGCAGCCAGATCAAGAAGGCTTCCGCTACCGTCAGCGCCGAGGGCCACGACTTCGGGCACATCGCGCGCAGCATCCGCCAGTTCGCCAACGCGATCCGGGGCCGCTACAAAAACCTGCGGTTCCGCATCGCCAAGGAAATAGGCAACCTCGGAGGCGGTGTAGGCCGGATTGAGCGGCAGGAAGATTCCGCCTGCCATGACCGTGCCGACATATAACTCCAGCGCTTCGATGGATTTGCCAACCTGCACCGCCACCCGATCGCCCGGTCGAACGCCGAGAGAGTGCAACGCCGCGCCGAGTTTTTCGGCATTCGCGAAAAACTCGGCAAAGCTGCGACCGTTCGGCCCGTGGATGAACGCCTCCGCCTCGCGCCCTGCACAGCCTTGTTGCAGTCGGGCAAGGAGGAAGTTGTTCTCGTCCATGATCAGCTTTCCGTGTTGCTCTCTTTACCGGAATAATAGGCATATATCTTGGCAAACAAAAGCAGCCACGGGGCGCCGTGCAAAAAAAGATCGAAAATGTCGATCGGTTTGGTCAACGTGCCGGTAAACAGCATGTTGAGCTTTTCCCAGATATGGGGCGGCATAAACGGGGCAAGGCCCAGAAACAGCGCCATCAGGATCGCCGTATGGAACGGGATGTTGTTCAGGAATTTCATGTATCACCTCGAAATTTGCGTTGGTGATGTTATGGTTACTGTGCGGACGGGCTTCAATGGCGCGGACGCGGGCCAAATTGGCGCAGGTCCGGCAAATCCCTGCCGGTTCGGGCGCTCCTCTCTATCTTTTCGCCCGCCAAACGCATATATGCATGGTAACTATGGATCGCAGGAGATTTTCATGAGTATTCTACGCACAATCGCCACCGGCGCCATTATTGCGACAACCGCGCTTCCGGCTTTGGCCCAGAGCGATCAGGAAACCGAGTATCGCAACGCTGTCAGCCTGTTCATCACCTTGCAGGGTTATGCGTGCGGCAGTGTTCTGACTGTCGAGCAACGTGAAGAACCGAATGCCTTTAATGTGACCTGTGCGCTGAATGCCGATGGTAGCGGCGAAGAAGTCACCTATTTCTTCCAGCTAGAAGGTGGTGGCGCGGTTGTAAAGCCGCTGTAGCGTTAATCCTTCACTAACCTATGTTTGCCATATCTTCCTACGAGAACTCGCAGGAAGGATTTGACGATGTCGGCGCATGTTTCCCTGCTCGGGAAAAAAATCGAACATTCGGCCTTGCGTTCGGCGCAGGCCTCGCTGGATACCTCCGTATTGGAGTGTATGCGCAGTGCATTGAAAAAAACCTTTCTGGAACAGCTGGGACTGGAGGTGGACGTCAGGGTTTCCCAAAGTCTTGTCCTCGGAACCGATGCCGCGGTCAAACGTATGGAAAGCGCGTTGTTCGGCTATCTGGACTTGCCGGAAGGCAAGGCGCTTGCGGGTTTTTCAGGTCGGTTGCTCGATACTTTGGCAACGGCATATACCTCGGCAGTGCCTACCGGAAATCCGCCTGCAAATCGCGCGAGAACCCGCACCGATGCAGCCCTGGCGGCGCTATTTGTCGAGACATTCCTGTCGGAATCATTCACCGCCAACTATCGGGAAACGCCACCCGCTGAACACCGGAAGATGACCGGATTCGGATGCGAGAAGGCCCCGCTTGCCTATGTGGTTACGGAACGGAAATACGTGTATCTCGCGCTTGATGTTTCCTCGGCCACCCTCGGCTCGCTAGGGACGCTGGAGTTGGCGCTTCCACGGGGGTGTATCGCCTCGGTCACCGATGCCGGAACGGAGGAAAGGGATGTTGCAGAACATTGGGAAAACGCCTGGCGGGCGATCGTCGAGACAACAACGCTTTGTCCGGAAGCGGTTCTGGATCGTGTCTCCTTGCCTATTTCCGAAATTCTGACATTCAGGAAAGGAAAAACATTGGCACTCCACGGGGCCACGCTCGGACAGATTGCGCTGGAAACTTCCGTCGGGCAAAAAAAATACCTGCTGTCACGCGGGCGATTGGGTAGCCTGAAAAACTTCAAGGCATTCAAGGTCGACCACCTTGCCGCTCCGAAACCCGAGCGCTCCCGCCCGATGGAAGGGGCGAGCGTTGTTGACAAACCGTAGAGTGCGTTGCTGCTGCGCGCCCCGGACATCCGTTGGTGCCGACTGGCTGATCGTCTTGGTGAGAATATCCGCCCCGCACCCCTAACGCTCGGGAAAACTTGACCTGCGTTAGCGAATGTATCGCTTTATCTTCCAACGTTTCATTCCTTGTGCGGGGTGAAACCTAGTGGAAATCCCTGCTCGGGAACAGTTTTTTTGCCTGCTCGCGCGGGTGGCGGGCGCGCACCTGTGGTCTGGGGAGTCTTGGCGTATCGTCTGCCCTGGTGTCGGTAATTCCAACAGCATCCTCCATCGGGTGGCCAAGACCGGCCAGACGGGCGGACATATCCTCGATATTCTGCGCGATCAAATGCACGACGATTCCCTCGCGTTGCAGATAACCGCTTATCCGCAACAGGCGCCCGCCCATAACGGCGCGGCGGAACTGTTCGTAGACCTTTGGCCAGACCACAACATTTGAAACGCCGGTTTCATCCTCCAGCGTCAGGAAAACCACGCCGGAAGCGGTGCCCGGACGCTGCCGCGTGATCACCAGACCGCAAACCGATATCCGGCCGGACGGCACAATCGCCAGATCGGCATGTGGTGTCAGGCCGGATATGGAGGGGCGCAGCAACTCCATCGGGTGGGCACGCAGCGAGAGACGCATGGCGATATAATCCTCCACCACTTCCTCGCCCAACTGCATTGCGGGCAGCTCGGCTCGTGGCTCGTGAATGCCCTCCCCCTCGATCGGATCATTGAACAGCGGCAGCGGTTCCGCCCCCCGAATGGCCTTCACCTGCCAGAGCGCATTGCGCCGCCCCAGTCCGGTGTCGGCAAATGCGTCAGCCTCGGCCAGTCGTTCCAGAACCGCCGGTTTGATCCCCGCGCGCAGCCAGAGGCTCTCGGGATCGCGATAACCGTTGCCCCGCGCCGCCACTATCCAGCGGGCGTCTTCCTCGCGAAAGCCCCTGATCTGGCGAAACCCGAGCCGCAGGGACAAGGTGCCATCCGCCCTGCGTTCCAGCGTGTTGTCCCAATCACTGTTGTTGACGCAAACGGGTCGGACCTCCACCTGATGATCCCGCACATCGCGCACGATCTGCGCCGGCGCATAAAACCCCATCGGCTGCGCATTCAGCAAAGCACAAGCGAAAACAGCGGGGTAGTGACATTTCAGCCAGGCAGAAACATAGGCAAGCAAGGCAAAGGCCGCCGCGTGGCTTTCGGGAAAGCCGTATTCGGCAAAGCCCTCGATTTGCGAAAAACACCGCGCGGCGAAATCCGGTTCGTAACCGTTGGCAAGCATCCCGTCGATGAACTGCTCGCGAAACCCGCCAATTGTCCCCATGCGCCGGAAAGTGGCCAGCGAGCGGCGCAGGCGGTCGGCGTCCTCCGGTGTGAAACCCGCCGCAACGACAGCGATCTGCATCGCCTGTTCCTGAAACAGCGGCACGCCGAGGGTCTTGCCCAGCACCCCTTCGAGCGCCCTTGACGGAAACGATACACTCTCCAGCCCCTGCCGCCGTTTGATATATGGCTGCACCATGCCGCCCTGAATGGGACCGGGGCGCACGATCGCCACCTCGATCACCAGATCGTAGAATTCGCGCGGTTTCATACGTGGCAGGAAATTCAGCTGGGCGCGGCTTTCGACCTGAAACACTCCGACCGCATCCGCCCCGCAAAGCATGTCATAGGTGGCCGTATCCTCCTGCGGCACGCTCGCAATGCTGTATTCCGGCCCTCCATGTTGCGCGATCAGGGCAAAAGCCTTGCGGATGCAGGTCAGCATACCAAGGCCGAGGATATCGACCTTGAGGATGCCCAGCGCATCGATATCGTCCTTGTCCCATTCAATAACCGTGCGATCCTCCATCGCCGCGTTTTCAATCGGGCACAGTTCATCCAGCCGCCCGCGCGTAATGACAAAACCGCCGACATGTTGCGACAGATGGCGCGGAAAACCGATGATCTCGCCAATCAGGCGGATGGTCTGTGCCAGACGCCGGTCGTTCAGATCGAGACCGAGTTCACGGATACGCTCCGGATCCGCCCCGCCATTCGACATCCCCCATATCTGCCCCGAGAGATTCGCCGTCACGTCCTGCGACAGCCCCATGACCTTCCCCACCTCGCGGATTGCGGCGCGGGAGCGGAAATGGATGACCGTGGCGCACAAACCGGCGCGGTGGCGGCCGTATCGGGCATAGATATGCTGGATGACCTCCTCGCGCCGCTCATGTTCGAAATCCACGTCGATATCCGGTGGCTCGCCCCGATGCTCGGATACGAAACGCTCGACCACCATGGTAATGGTTTCGGGGCTGACATCGGTAATCCCGAGCAGATAGCACAGGATGGAATTCCCCGCCGAGCCCCGCCCCTGACACAGGATGCCCTGCGAACGGGCGAATTGCACAATGTCGTGGACAGTCAGGAAATAGGCGGGAAAACCGAGTTTTTCGACAAGCGCCAGTTCCTTGCGCATCAGCGCCTGCACCTTTTCCGGCGCTCCCTGCGGATAGCGACGCCCGACCCCCTCGGCGGCCAGCCGCGCCAGCCGGTTTTGCGGTGTTTCTCCCCCGGACATCTCGTCCGGATATTCGTAGGACAATTGCGACAGGCAAAATTCGCAACGGGTAGCAATTTCCAGCGTGCGCCGGATGGCCGCGGGGTGATTGTGAAACACCCGCAGCATATCGGCAGCCCCCTTCAGGCGCCGCTCCGCATTGGGCAGGGCGCGCGTGCCGATCCGGTCGATGGTGATATGGTGGCGCATGCAGGTCAGCACGTCGGCCAGCTGGCGGCGGCTGGCGTGGTGCATCAACACATCCCCCAGCGCCACCATCGGCGCGGCGGTTTTCCGGGCTAGGCGGGCGCAACATTCCAGATAGGCCTGATCGCTGCCGTCATACTGCGGCGTGGCCCCCAGAAACACATGCCCCGGATATCGGCTCACAGCCGCGCGAATATGGTCGGAAAGGAGCTTTTCCTCCAATCCCTCCCGCGGAAGCGCAATCAGGATGACACCTTCGCATCCGGCCAGCAAATCCTGCATATCCAGATGGCACCCACCCTTTTCCGCACGACGT
>WFTU01000093.1 GCA_015485375.1 Paracoccaceae bacterium
ATCTATCGCCATCCCGATCTGGAAAGCGGTGCGCTGCTGCTCGAAGGAACGCTGCTGCTGGAGGTCGATCCCGCGGCCTACGAACTGGCGCTGCCCGAAGCGGCGGCGGAAATTGCCAGCCTTGACGCCGAAGTCGCGCAGTTGCAGCAGGAGCAGGCCAATGTGACCTCTCTGCTGGAACTGGAACGCCAGCGGCTGGAACTGTCGGAGGCCGATCTGGAGCGCACGCGAACACTGGTGGACTCCGGCGCGATAGCGCAGTCCGGTCTTGATACGCAGTTGCGGGCCACCTTGCAGCAACGGCAGGCGGTGCGGACACTGGAAAACCAGATCAACGTCATTCCGATCCAGCTTGAGCGGCTGGCCACGCAGCGCGACCGCGCTCTGGCGAAACAGGCGCAGGTGGCACGGGATCTGGAAGACACCAGATTCCATGCTCCGTTCGACCTGCGCATCAGCGAGGTGAACGTCGAGAAATACCAATATGTGAATCCGGGGCAGGTGCTGTTCTCGGGCGATGGCACCGTGGCCTCGGAGGTCGTGCTTCAGGTGCCGATGCAAAGCCTGCGCCGTGTGCTGGGCGAGCTGCCCAACACCGGCGACACGCTCGACATCGGCTCGCTGGACGCCGATGTGCGACTGATTGGCGAGGACCAGTTCTGGCAGGCCAGGGTGATCCGCATTGCCAACGGTATCGATCCTGCAACGCGCACCGTGCGTGTGGTTCTGCATATCCCGCAAGCGGACAGCATGGCCGACCCGCTGGCCGATCCGCCGTTGCCCAAGGGGATGTTCGTCAAGGGCAGTATCCGCGTGCAGGCCGGCCAGCCCGTGCTGGTGATCCCGCAGGCGGCGCTGCACGAGGGGCAGGTCTATCTGGTTGGTGCCGACAATCGCCTTGAACGGCGCGATGTGGAAACCGCGTTCCGCCAGAACGGGCTGGTGGTTATCACCGAAGGTCTGGAAGTTGGCGAGCAGGTGGTGCTGGACGACATCGTTCCCGCCATTGGCGGCACCTTGCTGGCACCCGAACGTGACACGGTGGCCGAACAGGCCCTGAAAGATGCAGCTGCGGGAGAGGGGCTATGATCCGCTGGTTTGCCGGACATCCGACGGCCTCCAACCTGTTGCTCGTCGTGCTGCTGGCCATGGGCGTGTTTTCCGCGCCGCTGCTCGTGCGCGAGACGTTTCCCGATTACTCCCCAACCGAGGCGAGCATTGTCATCGGCTATCGTGGTGCAAGCGCCGCCGATGTGGAGGATGCGATTTGCTTGCGGGTGTCCGATGCGCTGAAAGGGGTCAACAACCTCGAAGAACTCTCCTGCACCGCGCAGGACAACGTGGCCAGCGCCGTTGCCACTATGAAACCGGGCGGTGACGCCGGTCGGTTTCTGAGCGATGTGGATGCCGAAATCGGCGCAATCACGGATTTTCCGGAAAACACCGATACACCGGTGATCAGCCAGCTTTACACCACCGATCTGGTGGTGGCGATTGCGGTGCAGGGGAATATGTCCTTTGCCGATCTGGAAAGCTACGGCAACTATCTGGAGCAAAAACTGTTCGAGATCGACAATGTGGCCGCGGTGAAAATCAAGGGCCTGTCGCAACGGCAGTGGCAGATCGAGGTCTCGGCCGACCTCTTGCAGCAATACGGCCTGTCGGTCAGCGATATCTCCCGCCTTATCCGCGCACAGAATATCGACATGCCGCTTGGCACAGCTGAAACCGGCACGCAGGACGTGCAGCTGCGTTTCGTGAACGAGGGGCGGTCGATCGAGGACCTGCAGGGCCTTGTGGTCCTGTCCGGTCCTGCCGGCGGAGAACTGACGCTGGGCGACATTGCCACGATCACCGAAAGCTATGATCTGGCCGAAGAGAAAATCCTGTTCAACGACTCTCCGGCGCTGGTGCTGGAGGTTCACAAGAACAAGGAAAGCGACGCGCTGGAGGTCATGGCAGCGGTCTCGGACTTTCTGGACACCGAACGGGCGCGCGCCGGTGACGGCGTGATCCTGACCATCACGCAGGATATGACCTCGATTGTCGAGGACCGTCTGAAAATGCTGGTCAGCAACGGCATCATGGGGTTGGTTCTGGTGGTCGTGACCATGAGCCTGTTCTATCGCCCGCGCATCGCGATCTGGGCCATCCTCGGCCTGCCGGTCGCCTTTGCCGGTGCATTCACCGTCATGGCCCTGTTCGGCATGTCGCTGAACATGATTACGCTGGTTGGTCTGCTGGTAGCCATCGGGATCGTCATGGATGACTCGGTAGTGATTACCGACAGCATTGCCGAGGAGGCCGCGAAAGGCCGCTCGCCGCTGGAGGCCGTGGTGATCGGCGTGAAACGGGTGTTTCCGGGGATTATGTCCTCTTTCCTGACCACCGTCGCGGTTTTCGGCCCGCTGTCCTTTCTGTCCGGCGAACTGGGGACAGTGCTGGAAGTGATGCCTGTTGTCTTGCTGGCCGCCCTCGCCGCCAGTCTGATCGAGGCCTTCTGGATTCTGCCGCACCACCTGAAAGGACCGATGGCCCATATGGCGGAAAACCCGCCGGGGCGGTTCTCTCGCGGATTCAATGCTGCCTTCGAGGCCTTCAGCGAAGGCGTCGGAAAAATCGCCGATGCCGCGATCAGGACGCGCTATCTGGTGATGGGGTTGCTGATTGTCATGACGCTCGGCTCGGTCGGGTATTTCGCCGGCGGCAACATAAAAATGGAAGCCATGCCCGACATGGAAGGGGACGTGATCGAGGCCCGCATCCTGATGCCGCAAGGCACCCCGCTGGCCCGCACCGAGGAGGTTGTGGATCAGGTCGTTGGTGCGCTGATGCGTCTGAACAACCGGATGCCCCAGCCCGAAGGGGCCGATCTGGTTCAGGCGGTGCAGGTCCGGTTCAACGAAAATATCAGCGCCGGAGAATCCGGCCCGCATGTGGCCACCATCGGTGTCGACCTTCTGACCGCCGAAAAACGCGCCACCATGCTGGACGAACTGGTGCCGAAATGGCGCGAGGAAATCGGGCCGGTGTTCGGGCTTGTCTCGCTAACCATTCAGGAGCCGGGCTTCGGCCCCGCCGGTATCCCGATAGAAATCCGCATTCAGGGCGAAGACCTCGACCGCATGAAACTGGCGTCGGAGGATCTGGTGCAATACCTCGATGGCTATGTCGGAGTGTTCAACGTGATGGACGACCTGCGCCCCGGCAAGCCGCAACTGCAGTTCTCGCTCTCCGAAGGGGCGACTGCGATGGGCTTCACCTCGGAATCCGTGGCGGCGCAGCTTCGCTCGGGGATGCTGGGTGACATCGTCGACAACCTGCAACTCGGGGATCAAAGCGTCGAGGTCACCGTCAGCCGCAGCGCCAGCGAGCGCGCAACGCTCGACAGTCTGGACCAGACATTGCTGATTTCGCGCAGTGGACAGTCCGTTCCGCTCGGCATGGTCGCCGATGTCAGCCAGACCCGCAGCTGGGCCAAGGTCACCAGAATCGACGGCGTGCGCACCGTGACAGTGGAGGCCAATGTTGATGCAGGGCAAGCCAATGCCGGTGCGCTGGTCTCGGACATCAAGGCCAGCTGGCTGCCGGAGTTCGAAGCCAAATACCCGGATCTGGAAATCCGGTTCCTCGGGCAGGTTGCGGCCACCGCCGAAACCGCGAAGTCGATCGCGCGCGGTCTGGCCATCGGCATGTTGGGGATTTTCCTGATCCTGTCCTTCCAGTTCCGCAGCTATATCGAGCCGCTGATCGTAATGGTCGCGATCCCGATGGCGCTGATCGGCTCGATCTGGGGCCATGTGCTGATGGGTTATGACATCTCCATGCCGTCGCTGGTCGGGGCGGCGTCACTGGCGGGAATTGTGGTCAACAACTCGATCCTGCTGATGCAATACATCAACAGCTTCCGCGGCGAGGGGCACAGCCCGCACGAGGCCGCCGGACGGGCCAGCCGCGCGCGTATGCGGCCGATCTTTATCTCCACCACCACAACCATCGTCGGCATGGTGCCGCTGCTGGCGGAAACCAGCGCGCAGGCGGCCTCGATCATCCCGCTGGTGATCTCGCTGGTCTTCGGGCTGCTGGTTTCCACGACGCTGGTGCTGCTGGCGCTGCCGGCGCTCTACGTCATTCTGGATGATATCGGCATGACCGGATTCAAGCCCGAGGAACATGGCGGCACTGCCGTTCCGGCATAGGGGCGGGGGTGGGTGGCTTCCTACCGCCCGCTCAGCTTCGCGTGGATCTCGTCGAGGTCGAAATCCTTCTTCGGCGCTCCGCGTCCCGGTTCGCGGTCGTATTTGAACAGGTTGAAATCGCGGTTGTAGATCTCGAACATCAGGTGGATGGACAGGTCGTCGAAATAGTCCTCCACCGGAAAGGCGCGTTTGGGGCCGTGGCCCTCGGATTCGTTGAAACGGGGCATGTTGGCCAGATCGACGGGGTGTTTCTGCTCGATTTCGGACAGGACCTTGCCCATGTCGGCGGCAAAATCCTCGGTCGAGATGATGCGGCTGAAGCGCCCGCCATTGGCGATGAAGGTCGAGATATGGCCGGACATGGCCGACCAGTGGATATCGGGGTCCATCGGCTTGCGGAACTTGATGGTGTCGCGCACGAACAGCAGGAAGCGGCGGAAGCTGGCGATCTGGTCGAAGTCGCCCTCCACGTCCACACCGTATTTGCGCACCAGCATTGGCACCAGATTGCCGCGATAGCGTTTGCCGTTACGCTGGATGCCGGCGATCTTGTCAAAAAATGCCGATAAAACACGGGTGTAGGGATTGCGCACCGAGGTAAAGGCATAGACATCCTGCGCGCGGGCGTGTTTCTGGATCAGCGGGCGACTGGCCTCCATACCCCATTTGTGCAGGCCCTTTTTCGCGTCATGGATATCGCCGTCGAAGTATTCGCCGTGGTCGCCGTAATACATGACCTGTCCGATAGTCGAACAGGCGCACTTCGGCACAACGCGATACATCACGCTTTCGCTTTCCGTCATCCAAGTGCCGGGGAAACCCATTCAAAACTCCTGTACCAATTATCAAATGTTTACCGTGAGTTGTATGCCCGCACAAGAGAGGTGATTGCAAGTTCGCGCCAAAGCGCCTATCTGACCGCCTGACCCGAAATCAAGGAAACACCGATGACCGACACCAGCAAGATTGCATGGGATGATACCATCCTGCCGTTCCAGCTCGACAACGCCGATGTGCGCGGGCGGGTTGTGCGCCTTGACGGGGCGTTGCAGGAAATTCTGGGGCAGCACAATTATCCGGCCCCCGTGGCGGCACTGGTGGCCGAGGCCGCGTTGCTGACGGCGATGATGGGGCAGACGATCAAGCTGCGCTGGAAACTGTCGTTGCAGATACGCGGCGACGGGCCGATCCGCCTGATTGCCACCGATTACTATGCGCCCGCAGTCGAGGGCGAGCCGGCCCGCATCCGTGCCTGGGCCAGTTTCGATGCGGACCGTCTGGCCGAACACGACGGTACCCCGTTCGAGGGGATGGGTAAGGGCATGTTTGCGGTTCTGCTCGATCAGGGCGACGGCACCACGCCCTATTCCGGTATCACCGGTCTGGCGGGCGGCTCGCTTGCCTCCTGCGCCGAGGCGTATTTCATGCAGTCCGAGCAGCTTCCGACCCGTTTCGCAGTGGCGACGGGCGAATCGGCGCTGCCGGGCGGCGAAGCGGGATGGCGCGGCGGGGCGGTGATGCTCCAGCATATGCCCAAGGGTGGCGAGGCTGCGCGCGGCGAACGGCATCTGACCGAACGGGACGAGGAAAACTGGAACCGCGCCACGATCCTGCTGGACTCGGTGGAATTGCTGGAACTGATCGGCCCGCATGTCTCGCCCACCGAATTGCTGGTGCGGCTATTCAATGCCGAGGAACCGCGTGTGTTCGACCCGCAGGCGGTGCATTTCGGCTGCTCTTGCGGGCCGGAGAAGGTCAAGCAGGCGATGTCGATCTACTCGGCCAAGGATATTTCCCACATGACCACCGACGAGGGGATCGTCACCGCCGATTGCCAATTCTGCGGCGCGCATTACGAATTCCGGCCCGAGGAACTTGGTAAAGACGCGGCGAATGGTGCGAATTAGCGAGATTGCACCGGCGCCAAAGCCGGAACGTTAGGCCTCGCCGCGCGCCGCTATCCGCTCCCATGCTATCCGTGCTTTGATGCCGAAACCCAGCAAGGGCGGTGGCGGCATATCGGTTGGCGGGGTCAGCGAGAGCGCATGGTCCAGCAGATCCGACGGCTCGCCATTGGCCAGATCGGCAATCAGGCGCCCCATGATCGACCCGCGCGCCACGCCCGAGGCATTGTAGCCCCCCGCCACGAAAATCCGGTCGGATACGGCAGCAAAGGCGGGACGGGAGTTGCGGCTGATGGCGATATTGCCGGACCATGTGTATTCGATGGCACCATCATCGAGCCACGGAAACCGTTTTTGCAGGGCGGACAGGTGGATACGCCGACGGCTGGCGAGGGTTGCCGCATCAATTCCGGCGGGACGATACTCGGCGGTGTTGCGGATCATCAGCCGCCGGTCCCCGGTCAAGCGCAGCGTCGCCCCGAGGGCTTGCGGCGACAGGATACCCCACGGCGCGGCGGCGATTTCGCCTTCCGTCAACGGACGGGTCAGGCTGGCCGTCAGCGCCAGCGGAAACACCCGCGCGCGATAGAGGCCGAGCCGTGGCAGGAACGCATTCACAGCAACGATTACCTTGGCCGCCTTCAGCGAACCGCCTGCGTGAGTGATGGTCCCGTCCGGCGCAATGTCGGTGACCGGCGTGTTTTCAAACAGCTCCACCTGCTCCGGCAGACTCTCCGCCAGCCCCTTGGCCAACATTGCAGGTTGCACCAGCGCGCCGCCACGACTTTGCACGCCGAGGCGGTAGTACCCGGTGCCGAGGCGCGTTTGCAGAGCGTCGGAATCCAGCAGTTCGGCGTCGATTCCCATTTCGTCAAAAGCGGCGGCATGGGCGCGGAGTTTTGCGAAATTGCGCGGGTTGGCAGCCGCGTGGATCGAAGGGGCATCCTGCCACTGGCAGGCTATCCCGTGCGTTTGCACCAGCGATTTCAGCGCCGCTACGCCGGCCACATCCAGCGCATGCAGGGCCGCATAGGCCGCCCGCCCGTCGGCGCTCGCAAGCGCCGCATGGCCGGGGGATTCATTGGCGACGACAAAACCGGAGTTGCGCCCCGACGCGCCCTGCCCGAGCCGCTTGCCTTCCAGCACAACAATCCGGTCATTCGGGCGCAGCTCCGCCAGACGGCGGGCAGCCGCGAGGCCGGTAAAACCGCCGCCGATGATCGCCCAGTCTGTGGATTGCGCGCCTTCCAGCGGCGGGTGGTGGCGGTATTCTCCCGCCAGCGCCACCCAGCCGCAGGTGTCGGCTACACGCTCATGCATATATATTTCATTTCGAGGTAATCCTCGACCCCGTGGTGCGAGCCCTCGCGGCCAAGGCCGGACTGTTTGACGCCGCCGAAGGGTGCGACCTCGGTCGAAATCAGGCCGGTGTTCACCCCGACCATACCGTATTCCAGCGCCTCGGCCACGCGCCAGACGCGGCTGAGGTCGTTGGCGTAGAAATAGGAGGCCAGCCCGAAGATCGTGTCGTTGGCCTGCTCGATCACGTCCGCCTCGTCAACGAAGGAAAACAGCGGAGCGACCGGACCGAAGGTCTCGTCATTGGTCACCTGCATGTCACGGGTGACGCCGGTCAGGATGGTGGGTTCAAAGAACGTCCCGCCCAGCGCGTGCCGATGCCCGCCGGTCACCAGTTTCGCGCCCTTGGCGGTGGCGTCGCGGATGTGTTCCTGCACCTTGTCCACAGCCGCCTCGTTGATCAGCGGACCGGTGGTGACGCCCTCGTCAAACCCGTCCCCGACGTTCATTTCGGCCACGGCCACGGCCAGTTTCTCGGCAAAGGCCTCGTAGACACCTTCCTGCACATAGATCCGGTTGGCACAAACGCAGGTCTGGCCGTTGTTGCGGTATTTGGAGATCATCGCCCCCTCGACCGCCGCATCCAGATCGGCGTCGTCGAAAACGATAAACGGCGCGTTGCCACCCAGTTCCATCGACATTTTCATCACCTGATCGGCACCCTGACGCAACAGGATACGGCCAACCTCGGTCGAGCCGGTGAAGGTCAGCTTGCGCACTTTCGGGTTGGAGGTGAACTCCTTGCCGATCTCGGGACTGTTGGTCGAGGTCACGACCGAGAAAACCCCCGCAGGCACGCCGGCGCGTTCCGCCAGCACCGCCATGGCCAGCGCGGAAAGCGGCGTATCCTCGGCAGGTTTGGAGATAAACGTGCAGCCCACCGCCAGCGCCGGACCGACCTTGCGCGCGATCATGGCGTTGGGGAAGTTCCACGGCGTGATCGAGGCGACAACCCCCACCGGCTGTTTCAGCACGAGGATGCGCTTGTCCTCCTGATGGCCGGGAATGGTCTCGCCGTAAATCCGTTTGGCTTCCTCGGAAAACCACTCGATGAAGGAGGCGCCATAAAGGATCTCGCCGCGCGCTTCGGGGAAGGGTTTGCCCATCTCCGCCGTCAGGATCATGCCGAGGTCGTCGGCGTTCTCGATCATAAGATCAAACCACTTGCGAAGAACGGCGGCGCGGTCCTTGCCGGTGCGCGCGGCCCATGCCTTCTGGCTGGCGTAGGCGGCATCGATGGCGCGGGCGGTCTCGGCCGCGGTCATGTCCGGCACGGTGCAAATCACATCGCCGCGCGCGGGGTTGATCACGTCGAAGGTCTTGCCGCTGTCGGCATCGACCCACTCGCCATTAACATAGGCTTGCGTGCAAAGCAGCGAGGGATCGTTGAGGCGGGATTTCAGATCGGTGTTCGGCATGTCGGGAGTCCTTTGCTCAATGGCGCCAGCGCCAGTTTCCTGACGCTAGGTGAGCATATTCCCGAGGGGCCTTCAAGCCAAATAAATCAGCCGAAAACAGCCACCGCCAGCGCCACGGCAATGATCGACAGAACCCCGGATGTGCGCCCGAGTTTGTCCATATAGGCGGGCGGTGGCGTGCCGGATTTGGCGGCTTTCATACCCTGATACATCATCCAGAGGCTGATCAGCAGCATGACGGCGGCCACGACCAGTTTCGTGCTGAACAGGGCACCGAGTGCTTCATCGAAGCCCCGAACCATGACCAGACCGGTCAGCCAGAGCAGCACAATGCCGGACAGGCCGAACATGCCGAGGATGGGTTTGATTTTCTTGACCACATCGGGCGGCGGCCCGCCC
This sequence comes from Paracoccaceae bacterium, assembly GCA_015485375.1. Taxonomy (GTDB): domain Bacteria; phylum Pseudomonadota; class Alphaproteobacteria; order Rhodobacterales; family Rhodobacteraceae; genus NORP23. The sequence continues at coordinate 9,280 of WFTU01000093.1, forward strand.
CCGAGTTTCTTCTGCGCGACAGCCACACCAAGCGATCCGAAACCGGCGGCGGCGCCGAGCATCAGACCCAGAAAATGAAAGAATTTCACGATTTCCATAACACTTGCTCCCCTGTTCTTTTAACCAGAGTGTATCCTGTCCGTCGGTTTATTCCAATAGAGTGAAGCCAAGGGGCGATCACGCCGTCCGGTCGCTTCAGTGAACTGTTTGCCTGTCCGCCGCGTCGTCGCGGAAACGGGCCAATGCGCGCATCTCGTAGGCCTTGAGCGCGGGTCGGCAGGTGCCCGTCAATCGCGCCGTATCTTTCGCGAGATCGGGGAACAGCTCGAACAACTCGCGTTTGACATCCTCGTCTAGCGCGCTGATGCCGACCTGCCCCGGGAAAAAACTCTCGGTTTCGAGGTTTTCGGAGTAAACGATTTCGTGGGTATCAAACAGGATGTGGAAATACTCGACATCCGATCCGTCATCCTGAACGGTGATATTGACGCCATCAACCAGATACTTTGCCGCGACAAGAACCTCGTTGGTGCCGAACATCAGATCGACGTCCATACCACGAAGCAATATCCGGTGCTGTGGCGAAACATACAGAGGGCGCGACGGGGCGTTTTTCCCGAAAGTATCGCAAGCGATGCGGATAGGGCGCAGGTGGGGTTTTTCATGCAGGGTTGTGCTTGAAATCCGCGTTGATCCAATCCAGCGAACCCTACGATATGCGCCACCGGCTGTCAGCACCTCGGTGTCGGTAGTTATATCCTCCACCGCAGTCTGCCCGTCCCGAGTCGCGATCAGGGTTCCGCGGGCAAAACAGACAATCGTGATATTTGGATCGACCGTGGTGTTGTTGTTTTCCGACAGGGCATCGATCGTGAAAGTATACGTGCCGCCGTCCCAGCCAGTATAGGTAAACGTATGGATTGTTCCGGAAATGGTGTGCGTATCCCATCCGTAAATCTGGAAGGAGTCGCCGGAATCCAGTTTCTCGGTTATAAATCCGAAATTGTCGTTAAACCCCGACAAATCAATAATAAATACATCATCGCCTCCAGGCCCCTGTCCAGCTTCGGTGGCCGTTCCGGTTCCGAATTTGTCAATCTCGATCGTACCGGAGAGGTTCCCGCCATCAAGGAAAGTGGTGGTTTGCGTATCATTTGCGTTGCCGGTAGAAAAGTCGGTGTATTTAACTTTGGTGATACCGGTTGTGAGGCTGATAGACAGCGTTTCGACGGCCATAAAGAACTCCAATAAACATCTACAAGCCCACCCCTACCTTCTGGGAATTAACATATCACCTCGCGGCAGGCAAATCGTTAGCCTGCGCGTGAGGAATCCAGCGCCAACGGGATCATGGTTCGTATCAGGGTTCCAAGATCGACATCGGCTGGAACAAGTGTTTCCGGGTGTGAACGGTACCCCGCGACCAGTTCGGGCAGGACTCTGTCAACATTTTCGGTTTTCAGGTCCACCAGTGCATAGGCCGCCATGCACAAATCCCAGCCTGCGGGTTTCATCATACTGTTGTCGAAATCTACGCCGAGGACATTCCCCTGCACATCGATCAGGAAATTTTCCAGCGCGTTGTCGTTTCGGGCCAGAACCATCGTGGATATTCCGAACTGCCCGAGAATTCCTGACAGGTCCTGAAAGACCTCCGACTCCTGTAGATCCGGATAGTTTTCCAGATAGGCGGCCCAATCGGTGCTGGCAACCTCCTTCGGCATGGCGCTCTCGAACGTCGCTATCCAGAGTCCCGCCTTGCGAGCGAAATCTTCCAGCGATAGCCCTTTCGGCAACTCACGTGCCGTATTTCCTTCGACATAACGCGAAAGCACAAAGCGGCCCGTATCGGAAAATTGCAGGAACGGCGGCGCGAGGTTCTTTCCCTTAAGCAGCAGCTGTACGTCCCGTTCGCGCCGGAAGGCCGCGTGCCCATCGGGCGTATCATCAAAGGCTTTGAGCACACCTTTCAAATCTGCCGCCGATAACAGGAACGTGGTCGCGAACCTTCCAGACTTCAAAATGCTTGCGTCGAGCTTTTCCACTGTCGGCTCTGCGCCCAACGCATAAACGAAGTCGTAGCAGAACTGCTCGAAAAATTGCTGGAATTCGGAAAGCGGGCGACTCATGTAAAGCATCCGGACGGGGGACAGGTCTGCAAGACTATACCCGATTGGCCGTCTGTCAAAACCTAGGGTCAGGACCTATTAATCCACTTGCGCATTTTGGGTTGTTCTGAATCAATGCTCACCAACATCAGGAGGGCAGTATGTCGGATCAATTTTGGCTCAGCGAAGAACAGTTGGCTCGGATCGAGCCTTATTTCCCCTTGTCGCACGG
>WFTU01000094.1 GCA_015485375.1 Paracoccaceae bacterium
CGTGATGTGCGCCAGCTGCTCCACCTCCTGCCCCAGCTACTGGTGGAACGGCGACCGTTACCTCGGGCCGGCGGCACTGCTGCATGCCTACCGCTGGATCATCGATTCTCGTGACGAGGCGACCGGCGAGCGTCTGGACGAGCTGGAAGACCCGTTCAAGCTCTACCGTTGCCACACGATCATGAACTGCACCAACACCTGTCCGAAGGGCCTGAACCCGGCGAAAGCGATTGCCGAGATCAAGAAACTGATGGTCGAACGGACGATGTAGGTCGCGCATGGGGAATTGTCCGTGAAATATCCGCCGCAATTCCCCGCGCCCGACGATCAGGCAGACCGGAAATCCGTCGAGCCGGTTGTTTGCTATCCGGTTGATACATTGCCACCACCGGATATGGCGCTCTATGCCGCCGCGCGGCGAAACCTAACCCTTGTTTCCGAAACCATAGTGCCCCCGCGCGACGCGCGCAGCTTCGAGGTTCCGACGGGCCATTTCTTCCGCATCACCGGCATCGAGGGGCCGCAGGTCGGTGATCTGAACCTGTGGAACCTGAACAATCCTGCCGAGCGTTTCTACAGCGGCAAAACCCGTGCCCTGCACGGCACCCATGTCAGCACCGGCGATCGCCTCTGGAGCAACTTCCCCTATCTGCGCCCGATGGCGACCGTCACGGCGGACACGCTGGACTGGTATGGATGGGACGAATTCGGCGGCGGAGTCCACGACGTCATCGGCACCCGCTGCGATCCCCACACGCACCATTTGCTGACGGGGGAGGACTACCACTACTGCTGCCATTCAAACCTGACGCGGGCCTTCGCCAACCACGCGAAGCTGCCTCTGGATGCAGCGGCACTGCAGGTGCACGATGTTCTCAACGTCTTCATGTGCACCGGTTTCACCAGGGACACGCACCAGTATTTCATGAAGGCCAGCCCCGCCCGCCCCGGCGACTACATCGAGTTTTTTGCCGAGTTCGACCTGCTCGGCGCCCTGTCCGCCTGCCCCGGCGGCGATTGCAGCAGCACCCATTCGAGTGACGAGGCCGCCTGTTATCCGCTCAAAGTCGAGGTATTCAAACCCGAACCCGACAGCCTGAAAGGCTGGAAATCACCGGAGGTCAACGGCTACTCCGGCACGCATGGCGTCGGCTAGACCAGTTCCACAATGTCGAACATGATCCGGTTGAGGTCGAAGTCCTTCGGCGTATAAACCCGCGATACGCCCATATTGCGCAGGGAATCGGCGTCCTCGTCCGGAATAATGCCGCCGACAATCACCGGCGTCTCCGCCAGTCCGGCATCCCGCATCCTCTGCATCATTTCCTCGACCAGCGGCAGGTGGGAGCCGGAGAGAATCGACAGGCCGACGATATCGACATTTTCGGCCTTCGCCGCTTCGACCAGCGCTTCCGGCGTCATGCGGATGCCCTCGTAAAACACTTTCATACCGCTATCGCGCGCCCGCACAGCGATTTGCTCGGCGCCGTTGGAGTGGCCGTCCAGCCCCGGTTTGCCAACCAGAAACCGGATTGGATGCCCCAGATCACCGGCCTTGCCCGCCACCGTTTCGCGGATCTCGTCCAGCCCTTCAGCCGCATTCGACATCGCATCACTCACGCCGGTCGGCGCGCGGTATTCGCCAAAAACTTCGCGCATGGTCGCGCCCCACTCGCCGGTGGTAACGCCCGCCTTCGCACAGGCAATCGAGGGCGGCATGATGTTTTCCCCTGCCCGCACCGCCTGCTTCAAACCCTCCAGCGCTGCCTGCACCGCATCGTTGTCCCGCGCCTCGCGCCACGCCTGCAAATTCGCGATCTGCTGGTTTTCGACCTCGGGGTCGACCACCATGATGCCGCCTTCGCCAGCCGTCAGCGGGCTTTCCTCGCCATTCCGGAACCTGTTCACCCCGACGACGACGGTTTCCCCCGCCTCGATTTTAGCCAGCCGGTCGGAATTCGACTGCACCAGACTCGTTTTCATATATTCGATCGCCGCAACCGCCCCGCCCATGCCATCGATATGTGCAATCTCGGCCCGCGCGCCCTCTTTCAGCGCCGCGACCTTGCGCTCCACGGCAGGGTTTTCGTCAAACAGGTCGTCGAATTCCAGCAGGTCGGTCTCGTAGGCCATGATCTGCTGCATCCTCAGCGACCACTGCTGGTCCCACGGTCGCGGCAGGCCCAGCGCCTCGTTCCATGCCGGCAGTTGCACCGCCCGCGCCCGCGCCTTTTTCGACAGGGTCACGGCCAGCATCTCGATCAGAATGCGATAGACGTTATTTTCCGGCTGCTGCTCCGTCAGGCCCAGCGAGTTCACCTGCACGCCATAGCGGAACCGCCGCAGTTTCGGATCCTCGACCCCGTAGCGGTCACGGCAAATCTCGTCCCAAAGATCTACAAACGCCCGCATCTTGCACATCTCGGTCACGAACCGGATGCCCGCATTAACGAAAAACGATATGCGCGCCACCACCTTCGGAAATTCCTCCTCCGGCACCTGCCCGCGCACCTGATCCAGCACCGCAATCGCGGTGGTCAGGGCAAAGGCCAGCTCCTGCTCCGGCGTCGCGCCCGCTTCCTGCAAATGATAGGAACAGACGTTCATCGGGTTCCATTTCGGCACGCTGGTGTAACAGTATTCGGCAATATCCCCGATCAGCCGCAGGCTCGGCTCCGGCGGAAAAACATAGGTGCCGCGCGACAGGTATTCCTTGATAATGTCGTTCTGCACCGTGCCCTTCAGCGCATTGATATCCGCCCCTTGCTCCTCCGCCACCGCGATATAGAGCGCCAGCATCCACGCCGCCGTCGCGTTGATGGTCATCGAGGTGTTCATCTGGTCCAGCGGAATATCGGCAAACAGCGCCCGCATATCGCCCAGATGGCTGACCGGCACGCCAACCTTGCCGACCTCGCCACGCGCCAGCACATGATCGGAGTCATATCCCGTCTGCGTCGGCAAATCGAACGCCACAGACAGGCCCGTCTGCCCCTTGGCCAGATTGGAGCGATACAGCGCGTTCGACGCCTCGGCGGTCGAATGTCCGGCATAGGTTCGGAAAAGCCACGGGCGGTCTTTGGCGGTCATGCTGGCCTCTTGCGACAGTTATATTGCATTGCAACATGCAATCTAACCAGCAAATATAATTACGCAAGGGCAAAAGTAATCGACATATTGTTGCGCATGAAAAAGACGGCCCGAAGGCCGCCTCCCTACGCAATCCTGTTTACGAAACCTAATTATAGGTAAACGTGGCTATCTCGCAGATGTTGATGCCGAAATCGGTCAGCGCCTCGCCATCATTGAAAACAGCCTTGAAGTCGAAAATGCAGTAGCCGGTGCCATCGTCGAAATCGATTATCATCGACGAGTACGGCCCGATCACGTCATAGCCCAGAATATCTTCCTGCCAGCTGTCGGTGCCTTTATTCGAGCCATAAAACTCGACAATCGTATAACCGGTGTTGTTGATAATCCGCACTCGGCGATCAGCGGCCGAGGCCGGTGTGGCAACCGAAATCACCAGAAATACAATTGCGACCAGTCCTGTAACCGCGTTTTTAAAAGCAAGAGTCATCTTATTCTCCTAATTATAACTGTTGCGCATCCTTGATACCTTCGGATGCACCTTGGATGGATAATTTCATTGGGCAATTTTGTAATTCCCGAATGTGGCTTTTTTTTGATGATCGTCGAATAACTGGACCTGCACCGGATTTCCTGCAACTCTGCCGCAATGAATAATCCGGTCGAAATACCATTC
>WFTU01000095.1 GCA_015485375.1 Paracoccaceae bacterium
GGTTGTCGCGGGTTCGAACCCCGTCGCCCGCTCCATAAAATCAATAACTTACGAGATTTTATTGATCCGCAAAACCGGGGCAAATGGACAGGAATGGACAGGAGTGACCCACGCTCACCCACACTGGACCCACACTGCGTTCCGGAAGTGTTCTATGGTTTGCAGCCCAAAATCCTATTCCCGACTGGCGCGCAATGCATCCTGTGCCATGCCGACCAGCTGGTCGCTGGACATCTCCATCCGGGCAACAGGCACGCCGCTCTTGTAGACGCTGACGCCGCGGCTATCGATGTGGTAGTGCGCAGGCGTCAGCCCCGTGCGCTGCGGGCGGTTGAACAGGCGCCGAAGCGCATATCCTCGCGCCAGCGAGATCGCTGTGAACCCGAGCGTGATGGCGACAGACTGGCCAGACGTCGCAACCACACCGGCGGCCGGCAGAATAATCAGGGTGGCAAGCAGCGAGATGCAGAACCCGATCGCCGTGTTAGCCACAGCTTCAAGCGCACTTGCGCGGCGGCTCTGGGACATCAGGACGCTTTGCGCCAATCGTCCACGGCCGCATTGTCGGCGGCTACGGATTCGGGATCTATTTCGCCATCCGCGATGCCGGGGCTTTCCGGTCGCAATGTGCGGATCTCGCGCACATTGCTCACCACCTGGCTCACGAGCTGCGGCGCGGCGAAACGGGCTTCGCGATTGTACTGCATCTCGCGCGCCCCAAAATAAAACGTCACGATCGCACCGAGGATCCACCAGAGCTGGTCCGGCACCAGGGCAAGGCCCTGCATTCGCTCCCCGAACGAAACGGGATCCCGCATCGCATAAACGAACAGCCCGATCGTGCCATACGCCAAGGCCGGCCGCGGCAATCGGTTCAGACCGTCAACGAGACTGTTGAACCACCCGCGCCGCTCGCGGGCGGCAAACTCGGCCGAGAACTGCGCCTGAGCGCCCTTTGCGCGATCGGCCGCGCGCTGCGCCGATGCTTCGGCGTTCGGTATGAACACCTCGGCCGTTTCCTTGATCACGTTGCGCCCGGAACCGCCGCCAAACAGCGACGCGATAAAATTCATCAACCCCATGCTGCCACCCTCGCTCTGTGCTGCTCCTCGGTCAGGTCGTATCGTGGCGAGATGAATTCCTCGGCCCGCACGATCCATCCACCCTTGCCGCCGTCGCGCCGGCGCGCATATTTGCGCAGCGACGGTCGGCGGTCCCCGAGGCCGTAGTAATAATTTCGCCGGGCAATGCCGTAGGCGTCGACCAGATAGAAACCCGCCTTGTCATAGGCGCGCTTGACCGCCGCCGCCGTCTGTGGCCCCAGCGCGCCGTCCACGGCCACCGGCTCGTCGAACCGCACCAGAAGGCGCTGGAGTATCTTGACCGCGTTCGATCCGGCGTTGACGTACATGTCGAACACCGACGGCCGCAAAGGCTCCGGCAGCAGGTCGATGCGCGGGCGCAGGTAGTAATGCTCCTTGAAAATATCCACCGCCTGCTCGATCGTCAGGCGCCGGACATCGTCGGCATCAACGTCTCCGTCACGATCGAGGTCGAGGCCGAGTGCCCGCATGGTGCCGATCGTAACACCGTAGTTCGTGGCGCCGCCCGGATCATCAGGGTCATTCACATATCCGCCCTCGCGCAGAACAATCTCGCGCGCCAGCTGGTCGACAGACTTCATGGTTTTGCCCCCCGGATAATCTCTGTGTGGATTTTGTCGATTGTTTCGACAACCCGCTCGAACAGAATATTGTTGTGCTCGAACTGCCGCTCCTGGCTTTTGACCGCTTCGGTGTTTTCGCGCACCGCGCTGGTAAGCTCCGAAAACTGTGAAGCCATCGGGTCCGATCGGCCTGACATCAAATCGAGCAGCGGCTTGCGCAAAATGATTGCGATTGCCACCGCGAAAAGCGATGCGACCAGACCCTCGAAGGTCGTGGCGCCGGTCAGGATTTTGTCCATACTGCACCCACCTGTAGATAAAGCCGGAGATCCAGAGCAA
>WFTU01000096.1 GCA_015485375.1 Paracoccaceae bacterium
ACCCCCTGATCGGGCTGTCGTCACCAAGCGGATACAGCAGTTCGATCTTGGTATTGGGCAGTTCGATCGAACTGCCCAATACCAAGATCGAACTGCTGTATCCGCTTGGTGACGACAGCCCGATCAGGGGGTTTCTGGAAAAGAACCCCGCGGGCGGCATCCATCACATTTGTTACGAGGTCGACGATATTCTGGCCGCCCGGGACAAATTGAAAGCCTCCGGCGCGCGCGTGCTGGGATCGGGCGAGCCGAAAATCGGCGCCCACGGAAAACCGGTGCTGTTTCTGCACCCCAAGGATTTCACCGGCACGCTGGTCGAGCTGGAACAGGTATAGGATAACCCATGGCCATCACCTCCGCCTTCGTGCTTTTCGCTGTTATCTGGTTCATGGGGCTGCTGATTGCCCTGCCGCTGGGCATGAAAAGTCAGGAACAGGATGGCGAGATCGTGCCCGGCACACCCGCCTCGGCCCCGATCAACCCCAATATCGGGCGCAAGATGATCTGGGTGACTGTGGTGACGTTTATCCTCTGGGTGCCGCTAGTCTGGTTTTTGACCTCGGGCATCCTGACCGTGCGCGATATCGACTTCTTCAACCGGATGGGCCCTGCCCCGCGGCCATAACCTCCAGTTCCGCCCGCGCCTCTTGCAAGCGCGCCCTGTCCGTTCCGCGCACCACGATATTACTGCCGAACACCCCGTCGCGCACATAGGGGTAGGAGCCATAGGACAGGTCCGGATTGCGCGCCACGATTTCCGACAGCTTTCCGGCAAACTCGCCCTCGGGAACATTGAAGCGCACGGTTTCGGACAGTAGCGGCTGCCCGCCCGTCAGAGTCGGCAGGATACTCTCGACCATCGCATGGAATACCATCGGCACGCCAGCCATCACATGCACATTGCCAAGCCGGAAACCCGGCGCTTTCGAGACCGGATTGTCGATCAGTTCCGCCCCGTCGGGGATTCGGGCCATGCGCAGGCGGGCCTCGTTCAGCTCCACCTCGGGATTCGCGTAATTGGTCGCCAGTATCGCCCGCGCGTCCTCGCGCACGTCAATCGGCACGCCGAAGGCGGCGGCGATGCTGTCGGCGGTAATATCGTCATGCGTCGGCCCGATCCCGCCGCTGGTGAAAACATAGGTATAGCGGGCACGCAGGGCATTCACCGCATCCATGATCTCGTCCTGCCCGTCACCGACCACGCGCACCTCGCGCAGATCGATACCGTTTTCCGTCAGCTTGCCCGCCAGAAAACCGGTGTTGGTGTCCTGCGTGCGCCCCGAGAGGATCTCGTCTCCGATCACCAGCATGGCGGCGGTGGGGTTTGGCATCGTGGCCTCCTTGTCAACGCGAATGCTGCGCGCTAGGCAGGGGCATGAATTTCGCCCGCCCCCTGATCCGCGCAACCTTGCTGAAACGATACAAGCGTTTTCTGGCCGACGTAAAGCTGGAAGATGGCACCGAGGTAACCGCCCATTGCGCCAACCCCGGCTCGATGCTGGGACTGGCCGAGGCGGGCGCAACCGTCTGGCTGGAACCGAACGACGACCCCAAACGCAAGCTGCGCTATAGCTGGAAGCTGGTGGAAACCGGCAATGCTTTCGTTTGCGTCGATACCGCAATGGCCAACAAGGTGGTGGCCGAGGCTTTGCACGCACGGGCCATTCCCGCACTCGCCGCGTATTCCGGCGTGCGCCCCGAGGTAAAATACGGCGAGAATAGCCGCATAGATTTCCTGCTGACCGGCGCGGGCCTGCCCGATTGCTACGTCGAGGTCAAAAGCGTCACCCTTTCCCGACAGGCCGGACTGGCCGAATTTCCCGATTCCGTCACCAAACGCGGCGCGAAACATCTGGATGAACTCGCGAACATGGTTCGCGAGGGCCACCGCGCCGTGATGCTCTATCTGGTGCAGCATACGGGGTGCGAGCGCTTTACCCTCGCCGGCGATATCGACCCTGCCTACGCCGCCGCTTTCGCCAGCGCCCGAAGCGCAGGGGTGGAGGCGATTTGCCATGCCAGCGACATCTCCACCAGCCGGACCGGCCTTGGCCGCGAACTGCCGCTAGACATTTAGCCGGCGTTGGCGTTAGAAGGTGGCAATCTGGACAGACAGGAGGCCCGCATCATGGCAGGTCAGACACGGGGCCACCTGAACAAGGACGGCATCCTTATATACGAAGAAACCGATTTCGAGGGCATGCGCAAGGCGGGGCGTCTGGCGGCGGAAACGCTCGACATGATCATCCCGCATGTGAAGCCCGGTGTCAGCACGCTGGAACTCGACAGCCTGATCCAGAGCTATATCGAGGATCACGGCGCGACCTCGGCCACCATCGGCTATCGCGGCTATCAACATGCCTCCTGCATCTCGATCAACCATGTGGTTTGCCACGGCATCCCGTCGGACAAACGGCTGAAGGACGGCGATATCCTGAATATCGATGTGACCTGCATCCTCGACGGCTGGTATGGCGACACCAGCCGCATGTATGTGGCCGGAAAACTCTCGCGCAAGGCCGAACGGCTGATCGATGTGACCCATGATGCGCTGATGAAGGGGATCGAGGCGGTAAAGCCCGGCAACACTTTCGGCGATATCGGCGCGGCAATCCAGAAATTCGCCGAAGGCTACCGCATGTCGGTTGTGCGCGATTTCTGCGGGCACGGGCTGGGACAGGTGTTCCACTCCGCCCCGAACGTGCTGCACTACGGCCGCGAGGGAAGCGGACCGGAGCTCGAAGCCGGCATGTTTTTCACCATAGAACCGATGATCAACCTCGGGCGCTACAGCACCAAAGTTCTGGCAGACGGCTGGACAGCGGTGACGCGGGACAAATCGCTTTCGGCACAATTCGAACACTCGATCGGCGTGACCGATGACGGCTGCGAGATTTTCACGCTTTCACCCGCCGGCAAGTTTTACCCGACTTGGGGTTAACCATTTCTTAACCATCCGGCGACAGGCTCGGCTTCATGAAGAAACCGAGCGCCCATTATTTTGCCGA
>WFTU01000097.1 GCA_015485375.1 Paracoccaceae bacterium
ATAACGCACTGCGGCACTGAACAGCGCCATGTCGGGGCGCGCCGTATTGATCGCGCGGTTTGCCGCAGCCGGCAGGACACCTTCGCAGGCCGATGTGGCGCTTGCCGCGCCGGCAAAAGCCGAAAAAACAAGGGCGAGAAGCAAGGTGGAAACGGTTTTCATGCAATTTTTTGCTCAAAAAGGGCGGTAACCCGCCGGATTTCGCAAACTCGACCCACTCGCAACCCCTCGTCGATAGCACAGAACCCCGCCGACGCACAATTCCCGCGCTTGCCTGTCAAAGGTTAACGCATTATGAGCGGAAAAAACCCTTGCCGGAGCCGATCATGGACGAGACCGCCATAGCCTTCGAGTTGCCCCACGTCAGGGCCGCCGCCACCAGCGGGCCGGACCCGCTCGACCGGATCTCCGTGCGCGACTACACCCGCGAGGTGGAGATCGGCGCCTTTCAGGCCGAGCGCGGCGTCAAACAGCGCGTGCGCTTCAACGTGGTGCTGGAGGTCAAGCACACCACCGCCGCGCAAAGCGACGATGTGGACAAGGTGATCTCCTACGATTCCATCATCGAGGCGATTGAGCTGCAGCTCTCGACCGAGCGCATCAACCTGCTGGAAACCCTCGCCGAACGGATCGCCGAGCGCTGTCTGGAGGATATCCGCGTCATCCGCGCCTTCGTGCGGATCGAGAAGCTCGACCGCATCCCCGGCACCCTCGGCATCGAGATCGTGCGCTCGCAAACCGGCGAGGCGCAGCCCCTGCATCCGGTGGACACGCCGGAGGCCGCCGACGACACCCCGCACCCGCTGGTGGTGTTCCTGTCGAATGATGTGCTGCACGGCGACACTCTGGCAGCATGGCTCGACGCGATCGCGGCGCAGGAAACCCCCGCCATCATCGGCCTTGAAAAAGCCGCCGAGACCGCCCCGCACGCCCGCCACCCGCTGGCCGACCGCCGTATCGGGTTGCTGTCGATCGAACAAAACGCCTGGGTGCTGGCCGGCATGGACAAACGTTGCGTGGTGGTGGACAGCCGCACCGAGCTGGACTGGGCCATGAAGCACGGGCAGCTTTCGGTCTGGGCGCCCTCGAAAATCGTGCTGGACGCGGTGGAGACCCCCGAGGCCGATGCCGAAACCCCCGAAGCTCTGGCGCTGTGGTTCGCCGAACAGTTCGCCGCCGACCGGCTGGTTCTGGTCGGTAGCGCGGCGAAGGTTTCCGGAGAGGTTCCGGTGCAATCCGTCCCTGCGGATCAGGTGGACATTCCGGCGGCGTAGCGCTGTTTTTTATCGCCGACATTTCCACTAAACCGGTTTAATGGATATGTTAACGGTTCGGCCGATTTCGCGTAACACGAGCTAACACATGGAAAAACATGTAAAAATACTGCGCTTTTGTTTCCACTAAACCGGTTTAGTGGTTTAATGGCCCAAAACAATCGGGAACGGAGCAACCCATGGCGAAAACCTACTACCGCGCAATCATTCAAAGCGACACACATCGCCCCGATGACGCCCTGCCGCTCAACGGCGGCCCGCTCTGGTTCGCCCGTGTCGAGCGCCTGCAGCGAAACACCCCCGCCACCCTGATCCCCGCGCGCGACCTGCCCGATGATATCCGCAAGACCCTCACCTCACTCCGCGCCCCGATCTGCGGCATCGACATGCAACAGCCCTCGATCATGGGCATCCTCAACGCCACGCCGGACAGTTTTTCCGACGGCGGCAAGCACTACACCTTCGACGACGCCCTCAAAGGCGCGCGCGAAATGCTGGTGGAGGGCGCCGACATCATCGACATCGGCGGCGAATCCACCCGCCCCGGTGCCGACTATATCGCGCCGGAGGAGGAGATCCGCCGCACCGCTCCGGTGATCGCGGCGCTCGACGGCGTGCCGCTTTCCATCGACACCCGCAAAGCCTCTGTCGCCCGCGCCGCCATTGCCGCCGGAGCGAACCTGTTCAACGACGTCACCGCTCTCACCTTCGATCCCGACAGCCTCGCGGCCGCCGCCGAAACCGGCGTGGCCGTCTGCCTGATGCACGCCTCGGGCGATCCGAAAACCATGCAGGACGACCCGCAATACGACGATGTTCTGCTGGACGTTTACGACTACCTCGAAAGCCGCATCAATGCCTGCGAGGCTGCGGGGATCGCCCGCAAAAACATCATGATCGACCCCGGTATCGGCTTTGGCAAAACCCTCGACCACAATCTGACCCTGCTGCGCGGCCTCTCGCTGTTCCATGCCCTTGGCTGCCCGATCCTGCTCGGCGTCTCGCGCAAGCGCTTTATCGGCACCATCGGTGATGCGCCGAATGCCGCCGATCGCGCGCCGGGTTCCATTGCCGTGGCGCTGGAGGCGCTGAATCAGGGTGTGCAGATGCTCCGCGTTCATGATATTAAAGAAACAAAACAGGCCGTCCGTCTCTGGCGGGCACTAAAAGGTTAGAGCAGCATGACACGCAAGTATTTCGGCACCGACGGCATTCGCGGCAAGGCAAATTCCGGCAAAATGACGGCGGAATTCGCCCTGAAACTGGGCATTGCCACGGGGCGCTATTTTCGCGCCAGCGCCGACGCGCCGCGCGTGGTGATCGGCAAGGACACCCGCCGCTCCGGCTACATGCTGGAAAACGCGCTGACCGCGGGTTTTACCTCTGTCGGCATGAATGTTTTCCTGCTCGGCCCGGTGCCGACGCCTGCCGTGGGCATGCTGACACGCTCCATGCGTGCCGACCTCGGGGTGATGATTTCCGCCTCGCATAATCCCCATGACGACAACGGCATAAAATTCTTCGGCCCCGACGGCTTCAAACTCTCGGACGAAGCCGAACTGGACATCGAGGCGATGCTGGACGAGGGAAACCTGAAACTCGCCGCGCCGGAAAACATCGGCCGGGCCACACGCATCGACGACGGGCGCGGGCGCTACATGGAGTTTGCCAAAACCACCTTCCCGCGCGGGCGCAAGCTCGACGGGCTGAAAGTGGTGGTCGATTGCGCCAACGGCGCCGCCTACAAGGCCGCGCCCGAGGTGCTGTGGGAACTCGGGGCCGAGGTGATCGCTATCGGCGTTTCCCCCAACGGTTACAACATCAACGACGGTGTAGGCTCCACCCACACCGAAGCCGCCGCCAAAATGGTGGTCGAGTCGGGGGCCGACATCGGTATCTGCCTCGACGGCGACGCCGACCGCGTGATGATTATCGACGAGACCGGCCATGTGGCCGACGGCGACCAGATTATGGCCCTGATCGCCACGCGCTGGGCCGAGGCGGGCCGGCTGGCCAAGGACACGCTGGTGTCCACCGTCATGTCCAATCTGGGGCTGGAGCAGTATCTGGAGGCGCGCGGTTTGCACCTGCTGCGCACCGACGTCGGCGACCGCTATGTGGTCGAGGCCATGCGGGCAGGGGGCTACAACCTCGGCGGCGAGCAGTCCGGCCATATCGTGATGACCGACCATGTGACCACCGGCGACGGCATGATTTCGGCCCTGCAATTCCTCGCCGCGATGGTCGAGAGCGGCAAACCCGCCTCCGAACTGGCGCGGGTGTTCGAGACCGTGCCGCAGACCCTGCAGAACGTGCGCTACCGCGACGGTGCCACCCCGCTCGAGGAGGCCAGCGTCAAGGCCGCCATTGCGGCGGGGGAAGAACGGCTCGCCGCCTCCGGCCGCCTGCTGATCCGCAAATCCGGCACCGAGCCGCTGGTGCGGGTGATGGGCGAATCCACCGATCCGGCGCTGCTGGCAGAGGTCATCGGCGACATCTGCGCCGAAGTGGAAAAATTCTCCTAACGATCCCGCGCGATCAATATCCCTGCCAACACGATGCCATAGGCGGAAACCGTGTGCAGGGTCAGCGGCTCGTCGAGGATGAAAAACCCGACCAGTCCGGCCCAGATCGGCAGCAGATATCCGACCACCGAGACAAACACCGGCCCCTTCCGGCGCACGGTGAAATAGCGGATCATCTGCCCGATGCCGCTCGGGAAAATCCCCAGCGCCAGCAGCGACCAGAGCGCAACCGGCGCGGCAACCGTCGCCGCGCCGACCACTCCGATGCCAAACGGCGCCAGAAACAGCGCGCCCGAGATCATCGTGCCGGCCGTAGCGCGAAACGGCGGGATCGGCGGCATCACCTTGATAATGATCGCCCCCGTGGCATAGCCGAGCGCCGTCAGCACCAGCGCCGCCTGTCCGAGCGCCTGCTCGCCATTCCCCAGCTGGCTAATCGCCGAAGGCCCCGCCAGCCAGACCAGACCGGCAAAACCGATAAAGAACCCCGTCCATTTGCGCCGCGAGATATGCTCCTTCAGCACCACGCGCGCCAGCAGCAGGATGAACAGCGGCACCGAGGAAATGAAAATCGCCGCCACCGAACTCGGCACGCTCAGCTGCGCCCAGCTCAGCACC
>WFTU01000098.1 GCA_015485375.1 Paracoccaceae bacterium
TAATGGGGATCGAGTCCGAAGCAGTCCGCGGTGGTGTCGTCGAGCAGCTCGGCGACGCTTCCTACCAGATGGTAATACGTCTCGGCGAGGTCGAGCGGTTCGAGGACAAACATCGCGGGATTTTCGAACTCTGGGACGGCTTTTTCCGCGGAGGGAAGAAGCCGTCGTCCAGCGAGATTCGCGACATCGTCGCCCTTGGACTGGTCGGTGGTGGATTGAGCGACGCTAAAGCCGACCGGATCGTTGACGAACTCGGTGTCGAGGGGCTGCTTGATCTGTACCAGATCGCTGCGGGGATCCTTGGCGCCGCCTTCATGCCGGAGGTCGGCGAGGAAGCTAAAAAAAAAGTGGAGACAGCAAGCGCGACAGACTCGGCGTCCGGGAGCTGATCCGCAACGCCGTTGTTATGGGGCTGTCACCGCATGATGTCCGGCGGATGCCGCCGCGCGATTTCTGGCTGATGGTCGAGGGTTGGAATGCCGCACACAGCGGCGAAAGCAATGAACCAGGCGCGAATGCCCCGTCGATGAGCGAGGCGCTGGAACTGGTGGAGAAATATGGCTAGCACAGATTTTGAAAAACTGCAGATCCTGCTCGCCGTTCGTGACAAGGAGTTTGCCCGCCAGCTCGAGCGAAATACGCGCCGGGTGGACCAGTTTGCAAAGCGCTCGAGCCGGGGGCTGTCCAGAACGACCCAGTCGTTCAATTTGATGACTGTCGCGGCGCGCCGTCTTTTGCCCGCGCTTTCGGCCGGCGCGTTGCTGGCGGCGACAAAGAAGGTTGTCACGTCGCTCGACAATATTGGCAAGACTGCGGACAAGCTCGGCCTGACGACGAGTGCGCTGCAGGAGCTGCGCGCGGCCGCCGAGGTTGCAGGCGTGTCTGTAACCACATTCGATATGGCGATGCAGCGGTTCGGACGTCGAGTGGCAGAGGCCCGTAATGGATCAGGCGAAGCAAAGGCGGCGCTCGAGGAGATGGGCATCGCGCTGTTTGATGCCTCGGGCAATGCCCGTGAAATCGAGGATGTTCTCGGCTCTGTCGCGGATGCGTTTTCGGAAGTGACAGACCAGACGGATATGAACCGTCTTGCCATGAAGCTGTTCGACAGCGAAGGCGTGGCGATGGTCAACATGTTGCGCAGTGGGCAGGCGGAGCTCGACAAGACGCGCGAAGAAATGCGCAAGCTGGGCGTCGTTATTGACGAAGACCTCATCCGGAAGGCCGAGGGCGCCCAGTCCCAGATCGATGCGTTGTCCCGGGTGATCGGCGCGAACCTGTCGACCGCACTGATAAATCTGGCCCCGATTCTGGTAAGCATCACCGAGCTGATGGCGACATTTTCTGCTAAAGCCGCAGGTGTTGTGAGCGACATCCAGAATATGGGTGCCAACATGGATCTCGTGAACTCCTACAAAGATGTTCAGGACACCGTTGATGCGCTGGCGGATGTGAACGCGCAGCTCGAAGCAATTTCACTTAATCCGGTACCATTCGGCGAAAACAGCCTGCTGGAAGAGCGTGTTCGGTTGGAGACGCAGCTGGCCGATCAGCGCGAAAGGCTGGAGAAAGCCCGTACTACGCGCTTTCCGGACCAAGGGAATACTGACTCGCCGGTAACCACGCCTGATGCAGGTAATGTTGCCTTCGATACCGGCCTTTCGTCGGCCTGGGACCGGATCGAGCAGCTGGTAAAGGAAACCGAGCTGGCGGGTCTTTCGACGGAGGCACAGCGGGAAAGGCGCATCGAGCTCGAGGCCGGCGCCCTGGCCGAGGAGCTCCTGGCAAAGGCTGTCGCCGACGGGTCCGAGGTAAGTGATGAAGAGGCTGCCGCAGTTGCGCGGGTGATCGAGGAATACAAAGCGCAGGCTTTAGCTCTGGCTGAAACAGAGACCGCGCAGCGCGGCGTTAACGATGCGCGGGAAAGGTCGATCGAGAAGATCAAGGAAGAAGAAGACGCCCTGTCAGAGCTGGAAGCGGCAAACCAGCGGGTAATCGAGAACTTCATCGATATTATTGCAGGGGCGGATAACCTTCAGGATGCCCTTCAAGGTGTTCTGAAGATGGCGCTCAAGTTGGCAGCCACGTCGTTTCTGCAGGGGTTGTTCGGGGTTTCGAACTCGAACACAGGCTCTCTCGGTAATTTTTTCTACAACGCCGGCGCCGGACTGACAGGAAAGGCGTCCGGCGGATCCGTGATGGCCGGACGTTCGTATATGGTGGGCGAGCATGGACGCGAGCCATTTGTGCCGGCGCAAAACGGCCGCATCCTTTCGGTGGCGCAGGCCAAGTCAGCCGTTGGCGGTGGTGGCGGAGGTGGTGGAGACGTCATCCAGAATTTCTATATTTCGACCGGAGTGCAGGATACTGTGCGCGCCGAACTTCTGTCCATGACCCCGCAGTTCGAGGCGCTTGCGCAACGTGCCGTTCTGGGGGCCAACAGTCGCGGCGGCAGCTTCCGCCGCTCGTTGATGGGAGGGTGAGATGCCGACATATCCGCTCGCATTCCCGTCCGCGCCCAATATCCAGACATTGTCGATCCGTCCGACCAGATCCGTTGGTTCGACCCAGTCGCCCTATGATAAATCTGAACAGATATTCGACCATCGTGGTGCACAATGGGTCGGCGAAGTCACGCTTCCGAGGATGAAGGTATCGGTCGCGGCAAACTGGGAGGTATTCATCCTTCAGCTGCGCGGGCGCTACGGGGAATTCCTGATGGGTCCGCCGCTGGCTTCCAATACCGGTACCGGCACCGGCGGTGATCTGTCGACCGCCGGTGCGGTGTTCGACGAGAGTATCGTGCTGCAGAACGCAGGCGCGGCGGCAACGTATAAAAAGGCGGACTGGTTGCAGATCGGCACGGGGTTGTCCGCCCGACTTCATAAAATCACAGCTGATGCGACCGCTGACGGTGCCGGCGCGGTTACGCTCGGGATCGAGCCGCCGCTGAAGGAGGCATATGTGACGGGAACCGCCGTTACAGTTTCCGCTCCAGTGGGTGTTTGGCGGCTCGGCGCAAATGATGTGGGGTGGAATATTGATGCGGCCGCGCGCTTCGGGTTCACCCTGCCAATCGTCGAGGCACTATGAGCAGGGGGGCTTCATCT
This sequence comes from Paracoccaceae bacterium, assembly GCA_015485375.1. Classification (GTDB taxonomy): domain Bacteria; phylum Pseudomonadota; class Alphaproteobacteria; order Rhodobacterales; family Rhodobacteraceae; genus NORP23. The sequence continues at coordinate 3,111 of WFTU01000098.1, forward strand.
GCCCTTAAGGCAGCGGTTGGTGCGCAAAAAGTGCAGCCGTTCAATATGGTGCACATGGCGTTCGATAGCGGCGATATCCGTTTGTGGACGGGTCGTGGCGAGATTTCATGGAACGGCTACACATGGACCGGTGCTAGCGGGTTGCTTGGTATTTCGACGATCGAGGAAACAGCGGAAGTCAAGGCCGCCGGAATTCGTTTGAGTCTATCAGGTGTCCCGGCCGACTTGTTGGCCATCGCGCTGGCGGAGGACTACCAAGGTCGCACCGCAACGATCTACTATGGCGCATTCAGTGGCGGCTCGATCGTAGCTGACCCCGTGGTTTCGTTCCGCGGGAAAATGGACGTCATGCCGATTGCGGATTCCGGTGATGCTTCGACCATTATTCTCGAAGTCGAAAACAGGCTGATTATTTTGCACCGTTCGCGCAGTCGGCGGTGGACGGATGAAGACCAGAAAATAGATTTTCCGGATGACCGTGGCTTCGAATATGTCCAGTCGATCCAGGAGAAAGACATCAAGTGGGGTCCGAGGTGAGATCCGCTGGGTGGGAAACATCCCTGGCAAATATCCTCGACGCTGCGCGGTCGACGCCGTTTGAATGGGGAAAACACGACTGCACGCTTTTTGCGCTGCGCTGCGCGGATGCCGTATGGGGAACGGACGTCGAGGCGAAGCATTCTGGAAAATACAAAACCGCAAGGGGCGCTGCCGGCCGGGTCAAACGTTTAGGCGGGTTTTCCAAGGCATTACAAAACGAAGGTTTTGCGCGGGTTCCAACCTTGTTTGCAAAACGAGGTGATCTGGCTGTTGTCGAGCAGGACGGCCGCGAAGCGCTGGCAGTGGTCGTCGGCGGCAAAGTGGCCGCGGCGGGAATTGATGGTCTCGTGTTTATTTCACTGGAATGCGTGAAGGGGGTATGGAGCAAATGAAATTGTTTGTGCCGGTTTTCGTATTCGCCTTGATGTTTTCCACCCCGGCACCGGCCCCGCCATTGGTGGGCTGGATCGCCGGGGCTATGGGTGCGATCGGGTTTTCGGCAGCCACTGCTATGGCTATCGCGACATATGCGGTGAATGCTCTGATAAATGTCGGCGTGAGTTTGTTGGCTAATGCTATTTTTGGTCAGAAAAACTCGGCTGTTGCGCGCGGGATCACCACAATGGTGCGTGAACCTGTCGCGAGCCAAAAGATAATTTACGGCACCCGGCGGGCTAGCGGCCCGATTGTCTATATCGAGAGTACGGGCAAGAACGGAAAATATCTTCATCTGGTTATCGTTTTGGCTGCGCATGAGTGCAACGATATTACAGACGTATATTTCGATGACGAGCTGGTGTGGTCCTCCGGGGTGTATCAAGGAAACTGGGCGACATTTGCGCGAATTAATACTCACCTCGGGTCTGTTTCACAGGCAGCTGACGCCGATCTTATTGCCGAGAGTGGAGGATATTGGACAACCAGCCATCGACTGCAAGGGCATGCTTATCTTTATGTCAGACTGAAGTACAACCAGAACAAATTCTCCTCCGGCATTCCAAACATCTCTGCCCTGGTCGAGGGGCGCAAGGTTTATGACCCGCGCGACGGGAGCACTTCGTTCAGCTCTAATCCTGCATTGTGCCTGCGCGACTACATGTTTGACAGCAAGCACGGGATAGGAATCGATAGTGATGAATGGGACGAGGCGGCATGTATTGCTCTCGCAAATCTGTCTGACGAAGCGGTAACGACTCTTGATGGCAATACGCAGACGCGGTTTGCGATGAACGCGGCTATCGATACCGCCGCGAACCACAGTTCGGTTCTCGAAGCAATGCTTGTTCAGGTGCTTGGCGGAATAACCTACACAAACGGGCAGTTTTCGATATTCGGTGCGGAATACCGAACCCCTAGCATCAGCCTTTCAGAGGCAGATATTGTTGGGCCGACCCAGATTCAGACCGCGATCAGTCGGCGGCAGCACTACAATGGTGTGAAGGGTGTATTCTCTTCGGCACTGAACAATTACATCAATGACGAGTACCCTGCGGTGCTGTCCAGCGCATACGAGCTTTCGGATGGAGATCCCCAATACCTGTCAGTCGATTTTCCGTTTGAAACCGATGCCGAGCGCGCGCAGCGGAATGCCAAGCTGCTGCTGAACAAATCCAGGCAGAAAATTACGTTTACCGCGCCATTCAAATTGACGGCGTTCGATCTTGTGCCAGGTGACAACGTGTCAATAACGATGGATCGATATGGTTGGAGCTCGAAGATATTCGAGGTGTTGAGTGTCGACCTGAATATTCACGATGTCGCGCCGAGCATTCAGCTGTCGCTTCGCGAAACGGCTTCCGGAGTATATGACTGGACGGCTTCTGATGCAGACCCGTATCTAGCGGGTCCGAGCACAAGTTTGCCGGACCCGTTAGATATTTCGATACCGACCTTTGTTGTTTCAGATGAATTGAAGCAGCAGGGTGGAGGGGTCGTTACGGCGCTTGTTGTTGATTTGAGCGCCTATGAATCGGTGTTCCTTTCGAAATTCGTGGTCGAGGCCAAGCTGGCAACGGATGCGGAATGGACAACGATTGGCTCCGGTTTGCAGTCGAAGTTCGAATGGTCTGGTGTGATTGATGGCGCGGTCTATGACGTGCGGGCACAGGTTGTAACTCTGTTGGGTGCCAAATCCGACTACTATCAGAAGCAGCATACAGTCATTGGTGCAAATGCTGCCCCGGCGGACGTAACCGGTTTCGGGGTCGATATTATCGATTCCGCAGCTGTATTGAAATGGGATCCTGTTCCAGATCTCGACTTGTCACATTATCGGATCAAGTTTCAGGATGTACTGACCGGCGCAACATGGGCTACGGCCATCGATCTTGCCCCACGAATTTCCTCGACGACCGCCACATTGCCTGCCAAGGCGGGAACCTACCTTATAAAGGCGGTAGATCATGGCGGTCGGGAATCGCAGAGTGCAACACTGATTGTTTCAAATGTTGTCGGCCTTCTTGATCTCAATGTTGTCGACACGATAATTGAAGGCCCCGCATTTTCCGGGGTAAAAACCAACACGGCGCTGGTGTCTGGCGCGATCCAGCTTGCTGATTCCGTTCTGTGGTCGTCGGTCACGGATTTGTGGTCCACGCGTACCGATAACTGGGGCACTGTAAGTGCCTACTATTCAACAGGATATTATGATTTTGCGGGCGCGATTGATCTGGGAAGCACATTTGTTTCCAGGATCGGTGCTTCGCTGGCATTCACGCGCGCGGATAGCTCGACGTTCTGGTCTCAGGATGAAAGAATTTGGAGCGAAACGACGGAGCTGTGGTCTGGCAACTCGACACAGACAGCAGATGTTGCTGTCGTCGTGCAAATACGGACCACAGACGATGATCCTTCAGGTACGCCGACCTGGTCTGACTGGTCGGATCTGATTGTAGGTGACTACACCTGCCGCGCGATGGAGTTCAGGGCAAAACTGACAACCGATCGCGACAAGGTTACGCCGCAGATTACTGCGTTGAGTGTCACGGTAGATATGCCGGACAGGGTTTTTTCGGCGGCCGATATTTCGACAGGCGGATCTGCCAAGGTCGTTTCTTTTGTGCCCGAGTTCAGCGTGACCCCCGACGTTGTTATTTCAGGGCAAGATCTCGCGACCGGTGATTACTGGGCCATTACATCGAAAAGCGCTTCCGGGTGCACGATCACGTTTTACAACTCGAGCAACACCATAATCGACAGAACCTTTGATCTTGTAGCCAAGGGCTATGGGGCGGTTCAGACATAAGGAGCAGTCAATGTCGCAGAATGATTTTGATATCGCGGACCAGGGGATAAACACAATGGTTCCGGATGTAACGGCGGCGCTCAAAGCCCTCGCATCCTGTTCATCGGGGGCGACGGAGCCGGCAACGACCTATGCATATATGCTTTGGTACGATACCACGAACGATGTGCTGAAGCAGCGGAACGGAGCGGATTCCGGCTGGATCGAAATGATGAAGCTGTCAGGCGGGCTCCTGGTTCCTGCCGTTGGTGTCGTGTATGACACCACCCCGCAGCTTGGCGGGCCTCTCGATACCAATAGCCAGCCGATAGACTGGTCCAAGGGCGCTGACGTTGCGTCGGCGGCTGAATTGCTTGTGCTGCGCGACGGCAACCAGTTTGACGTAACCGGGACAACCACAATCGCGAGCATTGAAAACACGGCGGACGCATGGCCTGTCGGCTCGTTTATCAAGTTGCAGTTCGATGCAACCGTCACCATGACGCATAGTGCATCGCTTTCATTGATTGGTGCTGCCGACATCACATTCGATGCGGGGGAATGGGCGACGTTTCAGAAAACGGCGTCAGGAACATGGCGCATGTCTGACGGTCAATATGCCAATGCCACACAGGCAGAAGCGGAAGGGGGAACTCAAAACACACGCCCCATGACATCGCTGCGAACGGCGCAGGCGATTGCCAAGCTTGCGCCGGCTGCGGTGCCGGAACTCGTCGGAGAATATAGTGGTGTGTCCGGCGCAAGCACCATTGAAGTTACAGATGATTTGTCAATTTATTGGGCTGTTATCGTCTATTTCGAAGATTTTCTAACCAACGCCACAACCAACTACTATCTCGACCTTTCCAACGACGGCGGGCTGAATTGGCTATCTTCTGGCTTCAAGTCCGGTGCATTCGGGAACAGCAATGTCAGTTCAATAAATACCGGAACGTTCAGGATGAATGATATTGCTCGCGGATCATTCGATTTTGGGCAGGCAACTATCGAGGATTTCGGCACATCGCGCAAAGGACGTATTATTGGCAACATGCGCGGGGCTGCATCTTTCTCTGGCTATTCGCCGGCTGGCGTCCATAACGCGCTGCGTTTCAGGCTTTCCGCCTCGACGTTTGCCGATTCTCTTGGAAAAATAACTGTGATGGGGATCAAGTTGTGACCCACAAACACCTTACCCACACCAGCCAGCTGTTCGAAATCCTGATGTCGCTTTACGGAATCTGGTTCGGGTTCATAACGGCATTTTCTCTTGGAGCCGGGGAATATCCGCTTTGGTGGACAGGTTTTGGTTTTACCGCCCAGGGCTGGTTTTCCATGGCCTTCCTGTTCGCCGGTCTGGTGCATGCGCTCGGCATCAGGCTCGATGGTCAGTGGCGCTGGTCCCCGCTTCTGAGGCTTGCGGGTATGACGACGCATGCAACCCTAACGTCGGCCTTGGCGATCCTTTCGGTGGAGATCGCGATCTCCGGCTTTGCCACCTACGCCTTC
>WFTU01000099.1 GCA_015485375.1 Paracoccaceae bacterium
ACGAGCCCTCCATCGGCCTGCACCAGCGCGACAACGGCCGGCTGCTGGATACGCTCAAGAACCTGCGCGATCAGGGCAACACGGTGATCGTCGTCGAGCATGACGAGGAAGCCATCCGCGAGGCCGACCATGTGCTGGACATCGGCCCCGCCGCCGGTGTGCATGGTGGCGAGATCATCGCCGAAGGCACGCCGAAACAGATCATGGCGGCGAAAAACTCGGTCACCGGCCAGTATCTGACCGGAAAACGCTCCATCCCCGTGCCGCTGGAACGCCGCAAGGGCAGCGGCAAGAAAATCGTGGTCGAGGGTGCCACCGGCAACAACCTGCAAAACATCACCGCCGAATTCCCGCTCGGCACCTTCACCTGCGTCACCGGCGTCTCCGGCGGCGGCAAATCCACCCTGACCATCGAGACCCTGTTCAAGACCGCCTCCATGCGCCTCAACGGCGCGCGACAGGTGCCGGCCCCGTCAAGCGCGATCACCGGCCTGCAATATCTCGACAAGGTTATCGACATCAACCAGTCCGCCATCGGGCGCACCCCGCGCTCCAACCCCGCCACCTACACCGGCGCCTTCACCCCGATCCGTGACTGGTTCGCCGGCCTGCCCGAGGCCAAAACCCGCGGCTACAAACCCGGCCGTTTCAGCTTCAACGTCAAGGGCGGCCGCTGCGAGGCCTGCAAGGGCGACGGGCTGATCAAGATCGAAATGCACTTCCTGCCGGACGTTTATGTGGAATGCGAAAGCTGCAAGGGCAAACGCTACAACCGCGAAACGCTGGAGGTGAAATTCAAGGGCAAGAGCATCGCCGACGTGCTGGATATGACGGTCGAGGATGCGGAAACCTTCTTCAAGGCCGTGCCCTCCATCCGCGAGAAAATGACCACCCTGATGCGCGTCGGTCTGGGCTATATCAAGGTCGGCCAGTCCGCCACGACCCTGTCGGGCGGCGAGGCGCAACGGGTGAAACTGTCCAAGGAACTGTCCAAACGCGCCACCGGCCGCACGCTCTATATCCTCGATGAGCCGACCACGGGGCTGCACTTCGAGGACGTGAAAAAGCTGCTCGAAGTCCTGCACGAACTGGTTGACCAGGGCAACACGGTGATCGTCATCGAACACAACCTCGACGTCATCAAAACCGCCGACCACATCATCGACATCGGCCCCGAGGGTGGCGACGGCGGCGGAGAGATCGTGGCGACCGGCACGCCGGAAGAAGTCGCGAAGGTTGCAGAAAGCTACACGGGGGCGTATCTCAAGGATATGTTGTGACGGCCCCACCGTTGTATTCGAGTATTTTGCAAAGAAGAAACCATGAAACGCGTAATGATCTTCGGCGCTTCCGGTTCCGGCAAGTCCACTCTGGCCCGTGATCTGGGCGCGATCACCGGCCTGCCGGTTGTGCATATCGACCCGTTCTACTGGAAACCGGGCTGGGTGCAGCGGGACAAGGCGGAGACGACCGCGCTGGTGCGCGAAGTCATGGCGCGGGATCGCTGGGTGTTCGAGGGTAACCACCACGCTACCTTTCCCGAACGTATCGCGCGCGCCGACACGGTGGTGTTTCTCGACTTTCCTACGGGTTTGCGCCTGTGGCGGGTGATCCGGCGCACGCTGCGATCTCTGGGCAGGACCCGCCCCGATATGGGGACAGGTTGCCCCGAGCGTTTCGATGCCGAATTCCTCTTCAAATGGGTGGCCGGATACCGCCGCCGCTCCTATGCCCGCGATCTGGAGGTGGTCAACACCCTGCCGGAGCGTATAACATACCATCATCTGAAATCCGCCCGCGACGTGCGGCGATTCCTTGACGATACGGCAAAACGCTATGACTAAACCCAAAATAGGACTGGCACTCGGTTCCGGCGGCGCCCGCGGCTGGAGCCATATCGGCGTCATCCGCGCGCTGGAGGAACGGGGCATTTACGCCGATGTCGTTGCCGGCACATCCATGGGTGCGCTGGTCGGGGCGGCCTATGTCGGTGGCCAGCTTGACGTGCTGGAGGGCTGGGCCCGTTCCATCACCGCCCGTCGCCTTGCCACCATGATCGACGTCAACCTGACCTCCGGTGGTCTGGTCGAGGCAAAACAGGTCGTCAAATTCTTCAACCGTCTGGAAATGCCGACGCTGATCGAGGACCAGAAAATCCCCTATATGGCCATCGCCACGGACATGCGCACAGGGCGCGAGGTCTGGTTGCAGAAAGGCCCGATTGTCGAGGCCCTGCGCGCCTCGATCTCGCTGCCCGGAATCATCTCTCCGGTGCATCACAACGGCCACTGGCTGCTGGACGGCGGGCTGACCAACCCGCTCCCCGTGTCCGCCTGTCGCGCCATGGGGGCGGAGGTCATTATCGCCGTAAATCCCGAAGCCAAGAAGTACTCGGTCATGTGGCAGCCGCCGAAACCGGCGGTCAACGAAAGCTGGGAAGCGGTCAAATCCGCCCTTTCGCTGCCCATGCGCTCGGCTTTCAATGTGTTCAACAACGGCAACGACAAAAAGAAAACCGCGAGCCGCCCCCCGAACTACTTCGACGTGGTGGCAACCTCGATCGATGTCATGGTGGACCAGGTCCGCCGCTCGCGCCTGATCGCCGACCCGCCGCATGTGCTGCTGGAGGTAAATCTCGCCAATTTCACCGTGCTCGATCTGAACCGTGCCGCCGAGGCGATCGAGGCCGGCGTGGCCACTGTCGAACGCGAAACCGCGCAGATCGAGGCGATGCTGGAGTAGCCCGCTCCGCAAGTATACTGCTTCCAACCCAAAAGCGCCGGAATTACCGGCGCTTTTTTTGTCTAGACGTCCTCGTGCCCCTTGTCCTTCAGCCAGGGCAGCACGGCCGAGAAATCCATGACCCCGCCGCCCTCCTTGACGAAGGTGTCATAAAGGTCGCGCGCATGTTCCCCGAGCGGCGTCGCCGCATCCGCCGCTTCCGCCGCCTGCTGCGCCAGATTGAGGTCTTTCAGCATCAGCGCCGCCGCAAATCCGGGTTTATAGTCGTTGTCCGCCGGAGAGTTCGGCCCGATCCCCGGGGCAGGGCAATAGGCGTTCATCGACCAGCTATAGCCCGAGGAGGTCGAGACCACATCGAACATTTTCTGCCGGTCCAGCCCCAGCTTGTCGGCCAGCGCAAAGGCCTCGCAGGTCACGGCCATTGTCGCGCCGAGGATCATGTTGTTACAGATCTTCGCCGCCTGACCCGCGCCGGATCCACCGCAATGCACCGCCTTCTGCCCCATGATGTCGAACAGCGGTTTGACCACTGCAAAAGCTTCATCCGAGCCACCGGCCATGAAGGTCAGCGTGCCCGTATCCGCGCCGCCAATGCCGCCCGATACCGGCGCATCCACGGCCAGCACACCCGCCTCGTTCGCCTGCACCGCCACCGCACGGGCGCTTTCCACATCCACGGTGGAGCAATCGACGAAACAGGCGCCCTTGCGCATCGCCGGAATGATTTCATCCGCCACCGAGCGCAGGATCTCGCCGTTCGGCAACATGGTAATCACCACATCCGCCCCCGTCGCGGCTTCGGCGGCACTGGCGGATTTCGCTACGCCCTCCACCGATACATCGCTGACGTCGAACCCCGTGACCTCGTGTCCGGCGCTCGCCAGATTGCGCGCCATATGCGCGCCCATGTTGCCCAGTCCGATAAATCCGATTTTCATGGCGTTTCCTTTCAGAGTTTCAATTCGTGTTCGCCGAGCGGCATCAGCATCCGCGTCACCTCGATGTCTCTCACATCGTCCAGCGTGGCGATTTTCCAGTGCGGGTTACGGTCCTTGTCGATGATCGCCGCGCGGATCCCCTCGACAAAATCCCCCTCCGAGGCCGAGCGGTAGGTAAAGCGGTATTCCTGCTGCAAGGCCCACTCGATGGTATCCGTGGCACGCGCCCGATGCATCAGCTCCACCGTGCAGGCGACCGAGATCGGACAGTTCCGCCCCAGCGCCTTGCGCGTCGCCTCCGCCCATTCGCTCCCGTCCAGCAAGCGCACAATATCATGTATCGTCTCGCCGGCGAACACCGCGTCGATTTGCGCCTGTTCGGTTTGCAAGGCGCTCTCCGGCGGGGTTTCGGCCATGCGGTCCACGGCCTCCCAGTCGCCGGTTTCCACCAGTTCGCCGGTCAGCGCCGCCCATTTCTCGCGCGGAATATAGTAATCGGCAAACCCCGCATAAATCGCGTCCCCCGCCGCCATCCGCGTCCCTGTGGTGCCGAGGTATTCGCCCAGCCGCCCCGGTGCGCG
>WFTU01000100.1 GCA_015485375.1 Paracoccaceae bacterium
ATTTCGAGGAAGCGGGCCACGAGGACGTGGTGCGCAAGGTTGCCGCGGACTTCGGCGGCAAAATCTCGGCAGACGAGATTCGCGCCAAGCTGGCCGAGCTGACACCGGTCGCGGCGGAGCAGATCACCAAGGGCGAGTAGCCCCGACTACCACCACTTGCGAAAGCCGGCCCGTAAAGGCCGGCTTTTTTGTGTGGAATTGAGCCAGATCAAGGAATTTACATAATTCACGCGTAGTTTCCCTGAAAAAAGGAGACTACAATGTTCAGACTGGCTTTTCTTATCTACGCAATGGCAGGCACCACCCTCGCCGGAATCATGATTATCGTTGCACTGGTGACAGGCTACGACACGGCGAAATATGTGATCGCCGCCGCTGCCATCGGCGGTGCTATCGGGATCCCCGTAGCCTACCTCGTTTCGCGGGCCATCCAGACCAACAATTGAGGGTAGGGGATATTACTCCCCGAATACCCGCTTGAAGATCGTATCAACCTGCTTGGTGTGATAGCCGAGGTCGAATTTATCCTCGATCTCGGCATCGCTCAGCACGGCGGTCACTTCGGGATCGTTCTTCAGTTCGGTCATGAAGTCCGCGCCTTCCTCCCATACCCGCATGGCATTGCGCTGCACCAGACGATAGCTGTCCTCGCGGCTTAAACCTTTCTGCGTCAGCGCCAGCAGAACGCGCTGCGAATGCACGAGGCCGCGGAACTTGTTCATATTGGCCATCATGTTGTCGGGATAGATCACCAGCTTGTCGATCACCATGGTCAGCCGCGCCAGCGCGAAATCGAGCGTCACGGTGGTATCCGGCCCGATGTTGCGCTCCACCGAGCTATGCGAAATATCGCGCTCGTGCCAGAGCGCCACGTTCTCCATCGCCGGCACGACGGCCATGCGCACCAGACGCGCCAGACCGGTCAGGTTCTCCGTCAGCACCGGATTGCGCTTGTGCGGCATGGCGGAGGAACCTTTCTGCCCCTTGGAGAAGAATTCCTCGGCTTCCAGAACCTCGGTGCGCTGCATGTGGCGGATCTCGATGGCGATATTCTCGATCGAGGAGCCAACCACGCCAAGCGCGGCAAAGAACGCCGCATGACGGTCGCGCGGGATAACCTGTGTCGAGATCGGCTCCGGCTCCAGCCCCAGCTTCTCGCAAACATATTCCTCAACGAACGGATCGATATTGGCAAAAGTGCCGACAGCCCCCGAAATCGCCCCTGTGGCGATTTCCTTGCGCGCCTTTTTCAGACGGTTCAGGTTGCGGTCCATCTCCGCATAGAAGCGCGCGAAGGTCAGCCCCATGGTGGTCGGCTCCGCATGGATGCCGTGCGAACGCCCGATCCGCACCGTGTCCTTGTGTTCGTAAGCCCGCCGTTTCAGCGCCGCCAGCAATTTCTCCACATCCGCAATCAACAGGTCCGAGGCCTTCACCAGCTGCACGTTGAAACAGGTGTCCAGCACGTCCGAGGAGGTCATCCCCTGATGCACGAACCGCGCTTCCTCGTTACCGATGATCTCGGCCAGATGGGTCAGGAAGGCAATCACGTCATGCTTGGTCACCGCCTCGATCTCGTCGATGCGGTCCACATCGAATTCCACGTCCCTGGCCTTCCATACCGCCTTGGCGCTGGCCTCGGGGATCACGCCCAGCCTGGCCTGCGCATCGCAGGCATAGGCCTCGATTTCATACCAGATGCGGAACTTGCTGGCAGCAGACCAGATATCGACCATTTCGGGGCGGGAATAACGCAGGATCATGGGGCGTCTCTTTCGTCAGAGGGAAGTTGCGCCCGACCTATCAAACCGCGTCGCCGAATTCAATGCGGCTCAGATCACCTGCCGCGCATTGGGGTTGGAAAGCGCGTGTTTCTGCGCCTCCTGCCTGAAGGCGCGCGGCGATTTGCCGGTCTGCTGCGTAAACACACGGCTGAAATAGGCCGGATTGTGAAACCCCAGATCCTCGGCGATTTTCCCGATCCGCGCATCCGTATGCGCCAGCGCGCGGCGCGCTTCCAGTATGGTGCGGTCCTGTATCAGCTTGGTCGCCGGTTTGCCCGTTGTCTCCCGACAAACCCGTGTCAGGTGGGTCGTGGTAACCGATAGGGCACCGGCATAATCCTTCACCGTGTCGTCGGTGTTGAACCGGTCTTCAAGCCGCTCGATAAACTTGCGCATCAGGCGCCGCCGCGCGCTATCCTTGGCAAAACTCTGGCGCAGCGTGTCGGATTTCATCCGCCGGTAACGGATCGACAGCAGCCCTGCATGATGCAGCAAGGCCTCGTCCCGATCCGCACTTTCGGACATATATTCCGCATTCAGCGCCGTATATTCCGCCGTCAGATAGGCCTGCTGCGTCGGCTGGGGCAGGGCGCACATTACCGGCCCTTCCGGCAGGGAAATCGGCAGATCCCGGATGATTGACACCACCCAGCCAACGGTTCCCGGCGTAAACTCGAAACCATGCACGGTCATGTTGGGAATGAACAACGCGGTGTTCGGCCCGAACCCGTGCGTCACGCCGTCGATCCGCGCCCGTCCACCCCCGCGGGTGATCCAGAAAAACTGGTGCAAATCATAATGCCGGTGCGCATCCAGATTCCACGCGTGCTTTTGTGAACGCGCCGCGATGCTCTCGCAATGGACAGCCTGCTGCGGCTGTCCCGTATCGCGATACTCGCGATAAAGGTCATAGTTCGGAATATTCAATTTTCTGCCTCGATGTTCGTTTTTTGCAGCATTTTATCGCTTTCCTGCATTTTTTCAATAGTTTTCGTGTGTTAGGCATTGGGAAACCAAAAAAACGGGGAAATCATGCGTACACAAGTAGCCATCATCGGCGGCGGTCCGGCAGGCTTGCTGCTTGGCCAGCTCCTGCACAAGGCGGGGGTCGAGACTGTTATTCTCGAAAAGCACAGCCGCAAACATGTGCTTGCGCGGATCAGGGCAGGGGTGCTGGAACAGGGCAGTGTCGATCTGCTGCGCGAGGCCGGAGTCGCCGCGCGACTGGACCGCGAGGGGTTTACCCATAGTGGAGTCTATCTTGCCTGCAAAAACAATAGCTTCCGGATCGACTTTAAAGAGACGGTTGGCAAATCCGTTGCCGTCTATGGACAGACCGAAGTGACCCACGACCTGTACGATGCGCGCGACGGCTCCGGCGCACAAACCTTCCATGAAGTCTCGGATGTGGAGTTGCGCGATGTCGATCGCGAGGCGCCCTATGTCACCTTTACCCATGACGGGCAGGGCCATCGTCTCGACTGCGATTACATCGCCGGATGCGACGGATTTCACGGTGTCAGCCGCAAGACCATTCCAGGCAATATCCTTACGGAATACGAGAAAATCTATCCGTTCGGCTGGCTTGGCGTCCTCTCGGAAACCCCGCCCGCCAGTGACGAGCTGATCTACGCCAACAGTGAACGCGGCTTTGCGCTGGCCTCCATGCGCAACACCAATCTGTCCCGCTACTATATTCAGGTCCCCTTGACCGACACCGTCGAGGACTGGAGCGACACCGCCTTCTGGGACGAACTGCGCCGCCGCCTGCCTGTCGCCACGTCCGAAGCCATGCAAACCGGCCCATCTATCGGGAAATCCATTGCTCCGCTCCGCAGTTTTATCGCAGAACCAATGCGTTACGGGCGTTTATTCCTGTGTGGAGATGCCGCCCATATCGTGCCGCCAACCGGCGCGAAAGGTCTCAATCTGGCTGCGTCCGATGTGCATTACCTGCATCAGGCACTCAGGTTGTTCTATCAGGATCACGACATGACCGGCATCGCGACCTATTCCCACCGCGCGTTGCGTCGCGTCTGGCATTCGGTGCGGTTTTCCTGGACCATGACCAACCTTCTGCACCGTTTTCCCGATCAAACCATGTTCGACCAGCGCATTCAGGAAAGCGAGCTGGCGTTCCTGAAATCGTCGAAAGCCGCGCAAACCGCTTTTGCCGAGAACTACACCGGCTTGCCGTTCTGAAGGATGTTTTCCGCCAGTGCGTCGATATCGGTTTCGTCGTCAAGCTCAACCTGTTGCCAGCTTTTCATCTTGTTGCGAAACCAGGTGCGTTGCCGTTTGGCAAACTGCCGCGTGGCAATCGTCGCCCGTTCCCGCGCGTCCTCCATCGTGGTCTCGCCGCGCAGATAAGCCACAATCTCCGGAGCGCCGAGGGCTCTGGACGAGGGCAGGGACGGCTCCCACCCCTCGGCAATTGCCATTTCGCATTCCTCCAGCGCTCCTTGCTCAAGCATGGCATCGAAGCGTCGTGCAATACGCCGGTTTAGCCAGTTAGCATTGGAAATCAATGAAATAGCCGTAGAGTCTTCAAGTGAAACCATCGGTGCCGGCGTGTCAGCCTGCCATGAAGCCAACCCGCGTCCGGTGGCCCGATGCACCTCCCAGGCACGCTGCAGGCGCATCGCGTTCATCTGGTCGGTTTTTGCCAATGTGTCGGGATCGAACTTCGATAAATACTTAATAAATTCAGTGGTATCCGATCGCTTTCTAATCTCGTTACCCTCGGCGCGCACGTCGTCGGGCGTCGGCGGAATATCCGTCAAACCCTGCGTCAGAGCTGTGAAATACAGACCCGTGCCGCCAAGAATTATCAACGGTCTCCCCGGAGACGCGGCAAAAACACCTTTGATATCCCGTAGCCAGGCACCAACCGAATAGTGCGTCCGTCGACCAACATGACCGTAGAGCCGATGGGGGATTTCCGTTTCATCCTCGATACTTGGCCGTGCCGTCAAAACCCGCCAGCAGTCATAGACCTGCAGCGCATCCGCGTTGACAATCACGCCACCGGTCTGCCGTGCAAGAGCCATTCCCAAAGCGGATTTGCCGGACGCCGTAGGGCCGCATATCAGAAAAGGTTTCGGACGGGTGCTCATGGGCTTACGCTATATCATTGTGGTGTCTACGCAATATAGATACCTTATTTAACATAATATCTATTATACGCCATTTAGATTAACCGCGCTCAACACCCCTACAGCGCAAAAAACTGCTGTTTCGTGCGACTGTTCCAGCGCACATCGAGATGATAGCCGGTATCGGTCTGCGCCTCCTCCAGCACCGCGTTATGTGCATAGAGCCACGCACGTTCCTTGCCCTGTGCGAATGTCAGGTCGATTTCCTCGTCCAGAACAGGCTCCGCGAGATTTTCCTCGATCAGAGCGTAAAGGTCATCGATCCCCTCGCCCGTAATGGCCGAAGTTACAACCTTTAGCGGCTCCCGCGCAGCTGTGATACGCCAGGCGTCGGCCTCGGCTTCCGGAAGGTTGTCGATCTTGTTGAGAACCTCGATCATGTTCTCTTGCGCTTTTTCGCTGATGCCGATCTCCGACAGAATATCCGTCACATCACGCGCCTGCTCTGTCGTCTCGGGATGCGAGATGTCACGCACATGCAGGATCAGGTCGGCGTCCAGCACCTCCTCCAGCGTGGCTCGGAACGCGGCCACAAGTTGCGTCGGAAGGTCGGAGATGAAACCAACCGTATCGGACAGGATCACCTTGCGTTCCGAGGGCAGCTCGATCGCACGCATCGTCGGGTCGAGCGTGGCGAACAGCATGTCCTTGGCCATCACATTGGCGCCGGTCATCCGGTTGAAAATCGTCGACTTGCCAGCATTGGTATAGCCCACAAGCGCCACAATCGGATACGGCACCTTTTTTCGTGCCGCCCGATGCAACGCACGGGTTTTCACCACTTTGGAAAGCTGTTTCCTGATCCGGTGGATCTGCTCGGCCAGTGCACGGCGGTCCGATTCAATCTGCGTCTCGCCCGGTCCGCCGATAAAGCCCAGCCCGCCTCTCTGGCGTTCCAGATGGGTCCAGCTGCGCACGAGGCGCGACTTCTGATAGGTCAGATGCGCCAGATCGACCTGCAACACGCCCTCGCGCGTCGCCGCCCGATCCGAGAAAATCTCGAGGATCAGCCCGGTGCGGTCCAGGAGCTTCACATCCCAGGCCTTTTCCAGATTGCGTTGCTGGATCGGGGTGACCTTGCCGTCGACAATGACAAGCCCGACCTCCTCGGCCGCCAGCCAGTCGCGGATTTCATCCACCTTGCCGGTCCCGAACAGGGTCCCTGCCCGCGGTTTGCTGACACGGACCACATCGGAACAGACGACATCGACATCCAGCGCCTCGGCAAGGTTGACAGCCTCTTCCAGCGCAAGAGCCGGAAGACGCCGCTGGTCCTTTTCCCCGAGGTCGGGGTGGATCACGCAACACCGCATCAGGTGCTATTCTGCATCGTCACCGTCATAGAGGTTAACGGGTTGCGCAGGCATAATAGTGGAAATAGCGTGTTTATACACAAGCTGGGACGCACCGTCGCGACGCAGCAGCACGCAGAAATTGTCGAACCAGGTGATCACGCCCTGAAGCTTCACACCATTGACAAGGAAAATGGTTACGGGATTTTTCGCTTTGCGAACATTGTTCAGAAAAGCGTCTTGCAGGTTTTGCTTATCGGCAGCCATTATCTCTCAGCCTTTGTTTTGTGGAACACCCGACAAAGGAGCATTCTTGTTGTTATTGCACAGGATAATGGGGGTTGCGGGGCGATTTTTCCACCCCTTGAGGTGGAATTTCTTCGCAATTGCACAAATTTCGGCCTATCGGCGCCAATAACTCGGGTTGAACAGGGCAATCAGCACCAGAACCTCGACCCGACCGAAGATCATGGCAATGCTCAGAACGCTCAGGCCGAGAGAATCAAGATTGGAGAATTTCAGCGCCGGATCGAGCATCGCCGCCGCCGGTCCGGTATTGGTGAGCGCGGCAATCGCCAGCCCTGCGCTATCCTCGAAGGGCACATTTTCCAGCGCCAGCGCCAGCATCACCAGCGCGATACCGATGGAAAACAGCATCAGGAATATCCAGGCAATCAGCCCCCCTTCCCTACGGAACCGCCGCGCCGCCATCCCTGCGCCGCCAACGCTCGACGGATGCACCAGCCGTTCAAGTTCCCGTAGCCCGTGTTTATAGAGCGCATAGATACGCAGCAGCTTCACCCCGCCCGCAGTGGTTGCCACACCGCCACCCGCCACCGCAACGGCCAGCAGGACAATCCCCGGCGTGCCCATGCCGGACCAGTTGCGCGCGGTCAGCCAGTCGGCGCTCTCGAACCCCGTGGTGGTCAGGAAAGACAGCACCGTAAACAGGCTGCCCCAGAGCGCGCGCAAAGCCGCCAGCGAATCCTCCTGCGTGCGCACATCGAAGGCGGCGAGCCAGTGGCGCACGAACAGCACCAGCGAGACGCCACCAATGGCAATCAGCATGATTTTCACTTCGGCATCCCGCCTGATCCAGCCGAAAGAGCGCCAGTTGGCGATGCTCAGGAACATGCGGTGGCTGACTGCAAACATCAGGAACAGCACCATGAAGACTTCGCCCCAGCGCCCCGAACTGCTGCCCTCCAGCCCCCCGACCGGGGAAATCCCGCTCGTGGACAGGATCGACATCGAATGGATCGCGGCCACAAAGGCGCGATCACCGGACAGGATCAGCGCCATCATCAACACAAAGGTCGCCACCGCATATACCGGTCCGATGGAGGCAATAATCCGCAAAATCCGTTCCGAAGAATCCGTATCACCCCGTGAATCCGCCCCGACCCCCGTGCCCGCCACCGGCGAGCGGATCTCGAAACCGCCGATATTCATCGGCTCCATAATCGAAAAGGCAATCACCAGAATGAACAGACCACCCATCCAAGACACCAACCCGCGCCACAGGTGGATCGCGGGGGCGACGCTGAACGGATCATCGATCAATGTCGCGCCGGTGGTGGTCAAGCTGGACAACATCTCGAAATACCCGCGCAGCGGCCCGAAGGACGGCACAAGCGAGATAACCGGCAGGGCCAGAAACAGCGGCAGGATCGCGTAAACCAGCAGGATGGTCACCAGATGCGCGCGCGCCGAGATACGCGGTTGCCGGTTCATCAGCGACAGACCCAGAATAAACGACAGCGCCAGCATCAACGCCATGGAGCCAATAAAACCCTGCGCGACATTCCAGTCACCGATCTTGATGGCATAGCCCGCAGGCACCAGCATCGCCAGCGCCCCGATCATCATGACCAGTGCAAACAGGGGATATTGTCGAAGGTGCGCCAGCATCAGAAGAAATCGATGCTGACCTGGAACAGCTGTTCGATGACCGGAACGTCGATCGAGAGCGCAAATACCGTCAGCACATCGCCCTCCTCGACCCTTGTGTCGCCCTTGGGCGCCAGTATTTCACCGCGCTTGAGCAGGGTGCCGACCATTGCCCCCTCCGGCCAGTCGATGTCGCGGATCAGCTTGCCGGCTATGGGCGAGGTTCCCATCACCTGCGCCTCGATCACCTCGGCTTCCGCATCGCCAATCGAATAGACCTTGTGTACCGACCCGTGCCGGATATGGCGCAGGATCGACGAAACCGTCGTGGCGCGCGGGTTGATAAACGCATCGATTCCGAGCGGCTCCAGCAGCGTTGTCAGACTCGGATCATTGACCAGCGCGATAGTAAGCGGCGCGCCGGCGGCCTTGGCCCGCGCACAGGCCAGCAGATTGGTCTTGTCGTCGTCTGTCACCGCCAGAACAGCGTCGGCCTTGTGAATATTGGCCTCTTCCAGCAGGGCCATATCCAGCCCGTCGCCGTTCAGCACAATCGTGCGTTCCAGCGCGTCGGCCACCACCTCGGCCCGGTTCCGGTTGGCCTCGATCACCTTGGCCCGCACGCGGCGTGCCCCCTTTTCAAGCGCCTCGGCCACGAACAGTCCGACGTTGCCGCCGCCGATAATAATTGCGCGATCCGTGTTCGGGTTCGACTTGCCGAAAATCTCGTAGGTGCGCGAAACATCCTCGGTCGCGACCAGCAGATAGGTCTGGTCCTTCGGGAACAGCTGGTCATTTGGATGCGGCACAAACAGCTTGCCCTCGCGCCGCACACCGACCACCACCGCCCGCAGCGTCGAAAACAGCTCCGAGAGCTGGCGCAGCGGCGTATTCAGCACCGCGCAATCCTCGCCAAGGCTCAGACCCACGAGTTGCACCTTCTCGTCGATAAAGGCCTCGGTGTCGAAGGCCGCAGGGGCAGCCAGACGCCGCAGCGCCGCCTGCGCAACCTCGCGCTCCGGCGAGATAATCACATCAATCGGCAGATGCTCGCGCCGGTAAAGGTCGGAATACTGCGGATCGAGATAGGACTGCGCCCGCAACCGCGCGATCTTGCGCGGAACCTCGAACACCGAATGGGCCACCTGACAGGTCACCATATTCACCTCGTCCGAGAAGGTCGCGGCGATAATCATATCCGCATCGCGCGCACCTGCACGTTCCAGAACATCTGGGTGCGAGGCAAAGCCCGCAACGCCGCTCACGTCCATCGCGTCGGTAATCCGGCGCACCAGACCGGGGTTGTTGTCCACCACGGTCACGCTGTTGTTCTCGGTCGAAAGGTAGCGCGCCAGCTGCCAGCCGACCTGCCCTGCCCCACAAATGATAATCTTCATCGCGAATTCCTGTCCGAGCGGTTTCTACCGCGTTGTTATGCGCCTATTCCGCCGCGGGCGTCAATCATGCCCGCGCCGCGCGCCGCTCTTCTGTCCGGTGACTATATCGAGCGATTTCAGCTTGCGATGCAGGGCGGACCGCTCCATGCCGACGAAATTCGCGGTGCGGGAAATATTGCCGGAAAAACGGTTGATCTGCGAAATCAGATATTCCCGCTCGAACATCTCGCGCGCATCGCGCAGGGTCATGGCGGCAAAGCTCGCCCCTATCGAATAATGCGCTTCGCTTTGCGCCCCTCCGGGCAACTCGTTTGCCTCCACCGGTCCGCTGTCGGGGCCGAGGATCAGCATGCGCTCCACCGTGTTGCGCAACTGCCGGATATTGCCCGGCCAGTCCATGATCTGCATCTGCGCCAGAATTTCCTCGGACATTTCGCGCAAGGGCAAACCCTGCGAGGCATTGAGTTCACGCACGAAATGCGCGCACAACACCGGAATATCCGTGCGTCGCGCCTCCAGATCCGGCACCTCTATCGGCACCACGTTCAGGCGGTGGAACAGTTCCTCGCGGAAATTCCCCTCGCTGATTTCACGGCGCAAATCGCGGTTGGTGGCGGAGATCACACGCACATCGACCCGCACCACATCCTGCCCGCCAACGCGGGTAAAGCTCTGGTCGACCAGCACCCGCAAGATTTTCGACTGCGTGCCATAAGGCATGTCGGCCACTTCATCGAAGAACAGAATCCCGTTGTGCGCCCGCTCGAACAGGCCCGGTTCATACCCGCGATCCGGCGATTCCCGCCCGAACAGCACTTCTTCCATCCGTTCCGGCTCGATCGAGGCCGAATTGACCGTCACAAACGGCCCGTTTGCCCGCAATCCGTTGCTGTGGATAAACCGCGCCGCCACCTCCTTGCCTACTCCGGCCGCACCGGTCAGCATCACACGGCTGTTGGCGCTCGCGACCTTTTCCAGCTGGTTTTTCAGGGTTTTGAAGGCCGGACTCTCGCCCACCATCACCGCGCTCTGGCTTTCCTGCCGTTTCAGCGCCGCATTCTCGCGCCGCAGTTTGGAGGCCTCCAGCGCCCGCCCGATCACCACGATCAACTGGTCTATATTGAAGGGTTTCTCGATAAAGTCGTAGGCCCCCTGCTTTACCGCCGCTACCGCAATTTCGATGTTTCCATGGCCCGAGATTATCACCACCGGAATATCGGGATTGTCCCGGCGCACCGATTTCAGGATGTCGATCCCGTCCAGTTTGCTTTCCTTGAGCCAGATGTCGAGGATCACCAGATCGGGCGGTGAATCATTAATGGCGAAAAATGCGGAATCGGAATCCCACGCCAGCCGCACCGAATGCCCCTCGTCGCGCAGGATATCCCCGATCAGTTCGCGAATGTCCTTCTCGTCGTCTACAACAAGTATATCACCCATTATTCTCCATTCCCGGGGTTAACCCCTGTTCTTGCTCGTTATTCTCCGTCAGGACCGGCAGCACAATTTCCGCCTCCGCCCCGCCGGTCCCGCCACCGTCGAACGCCGGCGCATCGCGCAATTCCAGATGCCCCTCGTGTTCCTCGATGATCTTTTTCACAATCGAAAGCCCCAGCCCCGTGCCGCTGTCGCGATGGGTCACATAGGGCTCGAACAACCGCGCCCGCTGCGCCGGCAGGCCGATGCCGTTGTCCTGAATACGGATGACGACGTTGGGTCTGCCCGGCTCGACCAGCACCCGAACTTCGCCTTCGATTTCGCCGGTTTTCCGTTTTTCGGCAATGGCTTCGCGTGCGTTCTTGATCAGGTTGGTAAACGCCTGCCCCATCAATGTGGGGTCCAGACTGACCATCACGGGCTCTTCCGGTACCTGCAGGGTCACGGCGATCTCCGGATCCGCCTCGTTTTGCAACAACACGGCATCACGCAGAATATCCACCACATTCGCGGGGCGCTTTTCCGGCGCAGGCATACGGGCGAACTTGGCAAACTCATCGACAATCCGCCGCAAATCTCCGGTCTGGCGGATAATCACGTCCGCATATTGCTCCAGCGCCTCGCGCTCCTCGCCCACCATCGGCCCGAACTTGCGCCGCAGCCGGTCGGCCGACAGCTGGATCGGGGTGAGCGGGTTCTTGATTTCATGCGCAATGCGCCGCGCCACGTCCCCCCAGGCCGCCATGCGCTGTGCGGAAACCAGATCGGTGACATCGTCAAAGGCAATCACATAGCCCTCGATTCCGCCCTCCTGCGCGCGGCGCGAGGCAATCCTGACCAGCAGGTTTTCGTGTCGTCCGGCGCGTACCACCTCTATCTCGCCCTGTTCCACCAGCCGCCCTCGCCGCTTCAGACGCTCCAGCAACGGCGCGAACTCCGGCACCGTATCGCCAAGCGCGCGGCCAAGGTCGGCCTCCGCATCCAGCACCAGCAGGCGCGCAGCCGCCGCGTTCAGAAACTCGACATTCCCCGCACTATCCAGCCCGATCACCCCTGCCGTAACGCCCGACAGAACGGAGTCAAACAGCCGCCTCCGCTTCTCCGTCTCCGCATGCACATCCAGCAGCGCGTTCCGCTGCCCGCGCACCTGCGCGATCATGTCGTTGAAGGTCCGCCCGAGGATGGCAATCTCGTCGTCGCCCTCCTCCTCGATCACGCGCACGTCCAGATCGCCCTTCCCGACCCTCTCGGCAGCACCGGCCAGCCTGCCGACCGGCCGCGACAACCGCTCGGCGAACCACATGCCGAACCAGACCGCGGCCAGAATAACGATCAGCGCAAAGCCCAGATAGATCAGCGCGAATTCGAACAACAGCTTGCCGCGCTCGCTTTCCAGCTGGTTGTAAAGCGCCACGGTTTCCTTGGTATCATCGAGCAGCGACAGGATATTCCCGTCCACCGGTCGCGTGACATACAGCAGCCGGTCGGGATAGGCCGACAACGGCACCAGCGCGCGGAACTCGTCGTTGGTCCAGTCCTGTATAATCACCACCTCGCCCGCCAGCGCCCGCTTGATCTCCGCCTGTGTCGGCTTCTCGAAATCGAACAGATAGGACCGCTCGCCGCGCACGACGATATCGCCGAAGGAATCGATGACAAAAGCTTCCGAAAGCGCCCGTTGCATCTGCAACTGCCCGCGGTTCAGATATTGCCGCAGCTCGGAATCGCCCAACAACGGCACACGGCGTTTTTGCGCATCCAGATAGCGTTGCAGCACGGTCGCATCCGCCTCCAGCGTATCGCGATGCTCGCGCTCGTAGGCCTGCGCCGCCGTTAACGAGTTGTTGACAACCTGCCGCACCCGATCGGAAAACCAGCTCTCCAGCCCGAAATTCAGGGTCACAGCCGCAAAAATCGCCACCAGAACCGTCGGGATCAGCGCCGTGAGGGTAAACACACCGGTCAGGCGCAAATGCAGCTTCGATCCGGCCGAGCGCCGCCGCCGCGCCGCGATAATCCGCACCACCTGCCGCGACACGAGGGCCGCGACAATCAGCACATAGATCAGGTCGGCCAGCACCACCAGACGCAGCAACTGCGGATTTCCGGGCCGGTCGAATGCGCCGAAAAACAGGAAGGTGGCAACAACCAGAGTCGGCCCGAGGATCACCAGCGACAATGTCACAACATTGCGCAACATGCGGTTGGTCCGCAGGGTTTCCAGTCTGGAAAAACTCGTTCTCAGGATGCTTTGTTGCAAGATAGAGACAGATTCTGTTGTTTATGTCGCAATATGTGACAAGTTTACATCATCTTCTTGCCGCGTGTCACCTGAATGTCGAGGTCTTTGATCTTTTTTCTCAGCGTATTGCGGTTAATGCCCAGCAATTCGGCCGTTTTGAGCTGGTTTCCCCGCGTGGCGGCCAGCGAGAGCGCAATCAGCGGCAACTCCACCTCCTGCAAAATCCGGTTATACAGGCCCGAGGGCGGCAGTGCATCGCCGTGCAGGTCGAAATAGCGCCGCAAATGGTTCTCGATCGAGGTCGAAAGCCGTTCGCCCCGCGCCTCCACCGGCTGCATGGCCGAACTCGGGCGCATGGTGATTTCCTGCGTCACCACCTTGTCGCTGATCACATCGTCGGGGCAAAGCACCGCCAGACGCCGCATCAGGTTTTCCAGCTCGCGCACGTTGCCGCTCCACGGTTGCTGCTTCAAAATCTCGATCGCCTCGTTGGAGATCGCCTTGCTCGGCAACCCCTCCCCTTCGGCCTGCCGCAGGAAATGGCGCGCCAGATCGCCGATATCCTCCAGCCGCTCGCGCAGGGACGGCAGCCGGATCGGCACGACATTCAGACGGTAAAACAGATCCTCGCGGAAGGAGCCTTCGTTGATACGCGCGCGCAAATCCTGATTGGTGGCCGCAATGATCCGCACATCGGCGCGGCGGGTTTCATGCCCGCCGACACGGGTGAACTCGCCCTCCTGCAACACCCGCAACAATCGCGTTTGCGCCTCCATCGGCATGTCGCCAACCTCGTCGAGGAACAGGGTCCCGCGATCGGCCTGCTCGAACTTGCCCTTGACAGTTTCGGAAATGCCGTTGGCGGGGCTGGCCTCGATCCCGAACAGTTCGGCCTCGATATTTTCCGGCGGAATTGCCGCCATGTTGATGGCGACGAACGGCCCATCCTTGCGGTGGCCGAAACTGTGCAGCGCCTGCGCCACCAGTTCCTTGCCCGTGCCGGAATCCCCCGTGACCATCACGCCAAGGTCCGCATTCATCAGCCGCGCCATGATGCGATAGACCTCCTGCATCGCCGGCGAGCGCCCGATCAACGGCAGATCCTCCTCCTTGTCGATCCGGCGCTCCGGCGCCGCATTGCGCGACAGCGCCTTGTTCACCGTCGCCAGCAGATCCTTCAGGTCAAAGGGCTTGGGCAGATAGTCATAGGCCCCCGCCTCGGTCGCGCGAATGGCCGTCATCACCGTATTTTGCGCGCTCATCACGATCACCGGCAAATCGGGCCGCTTTTTCCCGATCGCCGGCAGAATATCGAGCGCATCGCCGTCGGGCATCATCACATCGGTGACGACAACATCGCCCTCGCCTTCCTCGATCCAGCGCCAGAGCGTCGAAATCGCCCCCGTCGAGCGCACACGGCACCCCGCCCGTGTCAGCGCCTGACTGAGAACCGTGCGAATGGTGCGGTCGTCGTCCGCGACAATAATCGTGCCGTCCATTATCCGGCCTCCGTTTCCTTCGGTGCGCGCCAGATCGGCAGCAGCACCCTGAATCTCGTGCGGCCGGGCTGCGAGTCACATTCCACCACCCCGCCATGATCGGCGATAATC
>WFTU01000101.1 GCA_015485375.1 Paracoccaceae bacterium
CATTCTTGCCGATCTGCGCGCAGGAGCCGACCGTGGCCCAGCCGTCAACCATAGAGCCTTCGTCCACATAGGCCCCGATGTTTACAAAGGACGGCATCAGCACCACGCCCGGCGCGATATAGGCCGAACGGCGCACGATGGAGCCGGGAACCGCGCGGAAACCCGCTGCCTTCCACTGATTTTCGCCCCAGCCCTGCCATTTACTCGGCACCTTGTCCCACCAGCTTCCGCCGCCGTTGCTGCCCTCGATCATTTCCATGTCGTTCAGGCGGAAAGACAACAGAACCGCCTTCTTGGCCCACTGGTTTACATGCCATTCACCGCCCTCGCGCGGCTCGGCCACGCGCAGCTTGCCGGAGTCGAGCGCGTTCAGTGTATCCTCGATGGCCTCACGGGTCTCGCCGGTGGTGGCGGGGCTGATGGTATCGCGAGCCTCCCAGGCGGCTTCAATGGCGGTTTCAAGCTGTGCGTTCGACATGAGTTTCCCCGATTTGTGACTGGTGTTGTTCGGATGCAGGCTATACTTCCTCCGTCCATCCGGTGCAATGTGGCAGATATGACTATTGTTTTATCAAGGGCGATCCCATGAATTCCAAATACCGGCAAGAACGCTTTCCCGATGCGCGCGAAGACATCGACATTACCTGTTGTGTGCCCGAAACCCCGCAGACCCTGTCCCCGACCTATCGTCTGGCCTTTGCCGATCCCGACTTCCTGACCCGGGACGAACTGCGCCCCGTGCGACTGCAACTGGAGCTGCTGAAACCGGAACTGGCTTTCGAGGAAAAAGGCATCAAAAGCACCGTGGTTCTGTTTGGCGGCGCGCGGATTCCCGACCCAGTTTTCAAGGACCAGGCGCGCACCCCGACCCTTGCCGACCTGTCGAAATATTACGCCGAGGCCCGCAAATTCGCCGCCCTTTGCACCGAAGCCAGCATGGCTAACGGCGAGCGCGAATATGTGGTCTGCACCGGTGGCGGTCCGGGGGTGATGGAGGCAGGCAACCGCGGCGCGCTCGATGTCGGCGGCGAGTCGATCAGCCTCAACATCGTGCTGCCGCACGAACAGGCCCCGAACAAATACGCGACGCCGGAACTGTGCTTCAACTTCCACTATTTCGCCATTCGCAAGATGCACTTCCTGATGCGCGCCAAGGCCATCGCGGTATTCCCGGGCGGCTTCGGCACCATGGACGAGCTGTTCGAGGCCCTGACCCTGATCCAGACCAAGCGCATGGAGCCCATGCCGATCCTGCTGTTCGGGCGCGAATTCTGGTGCAATATCATCAACTGGGGTGCCCTGGCCGAGGCCGGCACCATCAGCCCCGAGGATATAGATCTGGTGAATTTCGTCGAAACCGCCGAGGAGGCGTGGGAGATATTGCAAAGCTGGAAGGACTAGGGCGTAGACCTAGTCCGTCACCAGATACTCGGCAATCACCGTGTTTTGCAGCAGGTTGAAATTGTCGTCGGCGATCAGGGTGACGCGGGTCTGGCCGTCGGCATCTGTCCAGACGGAGATCCCCTCCATATTGTCCAGCCGTCCGGGCGGGGTTTCCAGCAGGATCTCCCCGCCCGACAGTATGTCGTCCGTCACCTCGAACCGGCGCACGCGGGTTGAAAAGCCACCCCGCCAGGTGAAATCCCGCTCCAGAACATACAGCCGTCCCTCGGGGCCGAAATCCGCGCCGGTCACCAGAAATTCGCCAAGGCGCGGGATTTTATAGGGCACGGTCCATGCCTCCCCCTCCAGCCGGAAAACCGGGAACGGACGCGTCAGCTTGCCGGAACGCTCCGGTATCCCGACCACCCGCCCTTGGGGATCAAGCGCCAGCGCCTCCAGTCCGGAATTGTTCTTGAACGTGCGGAACGCCGGATCTCGCGGCAGGAACGCGGCGGCGGCGGTCGTCGCGGCGTGTTCCATAACCCGCTGGTTGCTCTCGAACGACACAAAGAATGTGCCGTCCGGCGTCATCGCCAGCCCCTCGGCATCCGTGTTGCGTTTGTCGAGCCCGTGGCCCTTGCTGTCGAGGATCGGCGTGCTGCCGGTCATCTCCACACCGCTCAGGCGGCCTGCGGAATGGAGCAGGCGCCCCTCGAAGAAGCGGCCACGGTCGGAGACAGCCAGAAAGCTGCCGTCACCGGCCACCTCGATCCCCGAAAGGCCGCCGAAACCCTCCGCATCCGATTTCCAGACGATCCGGCCCGCAGGCACCAAAGCCCCCGCGCTGGCCAGCACCGGCAACAGAAAAAGGATCAGGGTCAGCCATTTCATGGAGACTGCAATACACCGCCACATTGCGCGGGTAAATCCGCAAGCGTAAGTTCCGGCTTCAACTTGCGCGGCGGCGCGTTCGGATCGGGTGGTTCCAGCGCCTCGGTCACCCACCAGACCGCGCTCTCGCAGCCGTCACCGGGGGGCGGCGGCGCCTGCTCGACACAGTTTTCCGCCCCTTCGGGACAGTTCAGCCGGACATGGAAATGTGCCGTATGCCCCCACCACGGGCGCAGCTTGCGCAGGAAGGGGCGCTCGGCAGGGGTGACATCCGCGCACATTTGCAGCTTGATCGCGCCGGATACGAAAATCCGCGCCACAGCGGGGTCCTTGAGCGCCGCCATCAGGATCGCCTGATGCTGCGGCGTCCAGTTGCCGTTCACCGCACGTTTGTCCGGCGTCACCACATTGACCGAGGAAATACTTTCACGCTCCGCTGCGCTCAGGTCCAGACGCGCGGGCGGCAGCATCCAGAAATCCGCG
Organism: Paracoccaceae bacterium; assembly: GCA_015485375.1. Classification (GTDB taxonomy): domain Bacteria; phylum Pseudomonadota; class Alphaproteobacteria; order Rhodobacterales; family Rhodobacteraceae; genus NORP23. The sequence goes on from WFTU01000101.1 coordinate 2,758, forward strand.
TCCAGCCCGATCTGGTGGCTGGCGTGTCCGGTCAGCATCGGCCCACCACGCGGCTGGCTCATGTCCCCGACATAAATCCCGTTCCAGCCCGCTGCCACCGCCGCTTCACTGAGCCGTTCGACAAAGGAAACCATCGCCGGCTGCGCCCAGTTGCGGTTGCGCGACAGGCGCATGGCCTGCCAGCGCGGGCCGGTTTCGGGCAATTGCACCGCCCCCGCCTGACAGCCCTTGGCGTAGGAGCCGAAAGGCTCCGGCGGCTGGCTGCTCGGCGCATCGAGCCGCCCGAACAGCTCCTTGGCGATGGGGTCGGCATGGGCTGCGGGCGCCAGAAGCGCCAGCAAAGCCCCGACAATGCCCCACCGTACCGTCACCTAGGCGATTTCCTCTCCGTCCGGTTTCACCCAGATCAGCAGAACGAGTCCTATCAGGAACAGCCCGACCAGCGGCGACACGCCAAGGCGCTGGCTGTTGGTGATATCGGTCACCACCGCGATCATGAACGGCGCGATGAACGACGTTGCCTTGCCGGACAGGGCGTAAAGCCCGAAAGCCTCGGTCATATAATTCTTGTCCGCCTGTCGCACCATCATCGTGCGCGAGGCCGCCTGAAGCGCACCGCCCGCACCGCCGATGGCCGCGCCGCAGATATAGAATACGATGTCGGGCAGGCTGGAGCCTTCGGCGATCGGGATAAACACCACCATCTCTCGCGAGGTGGAAACGATGATCGAACAGACGATAATCAGGATTACCACACACCAGACGATCACCGGTTTCGGGCCGAATTTACTGTCGGCAAACCCGCCCGCCCAGGCGAAAATCGCACCGGAAATCGCGGCGACGATCCCGAACACCCCGATCTCGGTGATCGACCAGCCCAGCACGCCAACGGCATAAATTCCGCCAAAACCGAACAGTCCGTTGAGCGCATCGCGATAGAACATCGAGGACCCGAGGTAGGCCGTCAGACTCACCCGTCCCGGCAGGCTTTTGAGGGTGCGCCACAACTCGGCCAGCCCCTGTGCGACGACGCCTTTGCTCACCTTCTTGCGTTTCACATCCGGCACCCAGAGGAAAAACGGCACCATGAACAGCGCATACCAGACCGCCGTCAGCGGCCCGACCGAGCGCGTGCCCTCGCGCGCCGCCGCATCCAGCCCGAGAATCGGCGGATTGCCGAGCAGGGTTACACCGTCCTCGTTTTCCGCCAGAAACAGCAACATCAGGAACAACGCCAGCACCCCGCCCCAGTAACCGAAGGCCCAGCCGGAGCCGGAAATCCGCCCGATCTGTTCCTTGGGGCCAAGGTCCGGAAGCATGGCGTTGGAGAATATCGTCGCAAACTCCATCCCGATCATCCCGACGCCGAAGGCGACCAGAATCCAGAACGGATCGCGCATCCCCGGCACGGCCCACCAGAGCGCAAAGGCACCGACGACATAAAGCACCGAAAACCCCCAGATCCACGGCTTGCGCGGGCCGGAACTGTCGGCAATCGCGCCCATGATCGGCGCCAGAACCGCAATACAGACCCCGACCGCCGAGAGCATATACCCCCAGAGCGCCTGCCCCTCGGCACCGCTGCCGATCACCGAAGATGTGAAATACGGCCCGAATACAAATGTCAAAAGCAATGTGTTGTAGGGCTGGCTGGCCCAGTCGAACGACATCCAGCCCCAGACACCCTTTTTATCCGCGTATTGTTTCAAAATCCCTCTCCTGTCTTTTTTCCGATAAGACAAGGGCGCAACGCTTTAGGCAAGGGAAAGTTTACTCCGCCAGATCACGGGGATAGATTTCGAGCGGCCCGCGCTCGCCGACAAACTCCGGCCGGTCCACACCGCAGACAAAACCCGCCGCGCGTTCGTCCGCCACCTGCCGCGCCAGCGTATTGGCATCCTTGTTGGCCAGCGCATCGACATAAGCCACAGGGCAGGAGATGCGCTCCCCCTCCGGCGCCGCGGGGTCGGCCACAGTGGAAACGACAAGAACCTGCCCCTCGACCAGCTGGTCCGTTTCGGTGTTGTAGGCATCGACAAACCAGCGCTGGATCGCGGCGAAGGGCTTTCCGCCCTCCATCCGCCATTCGATTGTATGGTTCACATAGTTGAAATTCCCGAATCCGCCCGGATAGGCCATCGGATCATCGACCGGCCCGTATGCCATATGCTGGCGTATGTCGAACTCGGCAAAATAGACCGGATATCCGCCCAGCCCTGTGCAGACCGCGTCCCCGCCAATGGTGGATTCCGCATCCGCATATTCCGTCCACACACAATCCTTGTCGAAATCGAAGGTGGAGTAGGTGCTGCCGATGGTTCCCGCCATTGCCGGAGCCGATGCCAGAATAAAAAGACCTGTCAAAATGCGCATGGAATATCCTTTCGTAGTTTCCGGAAATGCTAGCGCAAGCCGCGCCCTCTGGACAGCCCCTGCTCCGGTATGTTTATCAGGGCCATGGAAAACCCGTGGAAAATCACCGGTGACGGCCTGTTGCTGACCCTGCGTCTGACCCCGAAAGGCGGGCGCGACCGGATCGAGGGGATTGTGACCGATGCTGATGGCCGCCCCGCCATCAAGGCCCGCGTATCGGCCCCTCCGGTGGATGGTGCGGCCAACAAGGCCCTGCTGAAACTGCTGGCCAAAGAGCTGGGCGTGCCGAAATCCGCCGTGCGTTTCCACAGTGGCGAGACCGCGCGCATCAAGCGGCTTCTGGTAAGCGGCGCGGGCGCGGCGCAAATCGCGACCCTCGAGCGGCTGAAACGCTGAAATTCCGGTTGTCTCCCCGCCCTGTCAGGTCCAAACTGCACAAAAC
>WFTU01000102.1 GCA_015485375.1 Paracoccaceae bacterium
ATGAAAATATAACGTGCCATGCCTGTATCGGCCCCCGCGAAATGTTTGTTTTTATGGATCGCACCGCACGGCACGATCGCCTGTATCACGGGATTAAAGATATAGCGGATTCGCCCGAAACCCACAAGGGTGAAACGCAATATCCTGTGGTTTATTCTGCCGGAACACCCATAACTTGCGAAAATCAAAACGAAAAAAGGCCCGCCATGACAGCGGGCCCGAGTATTCGACGAACGGAAGAGATTATCCGTCGAAATCCACTTTCTCGACCAGCCGCAGCGCGGCGGGGCGATATTTCGCGATCTCCGCCAGCGGTGTCGGATCGGGTGTAAAGGTGCCCCAGCTCTGCACCAGCTCGCTCGGCTGAACGCTGTCCAGCAACGGGTATTCGAAGTTCAACTCGGCATAGAGCCCCTGCGCGTCGCCCGAGGTCAGGAATTCCATCAACTGCAAGGCTTCGTCCTTGTTCGGTGCCGAGGCCGTCATTGCCATCCCCGACAGGTTCACATGCGCACCCTCGCCGCCAATAGTCGGGAATACCAGATTGACGGAATTGGCCCATTCGGTCTGCTCCGGCTCCTGCAACATCTTGCCCATGTAGTAGGTGTTGCCGATGGCCACGTCACATTCACCGGCCCAGACCGCCTTGATCTGCGCGCGGTCGTTACCTTGCGGTTTGCGGGCCAGATTGGCCTTCAGCCCGCGCAGCCATTCCTCGGTCTGGTCCTCGCCGTAATGCGCAATCATCGCCGCCACCAGCGCGATATTGTAGTTGTGCAGGCCGGAACGGATGCAAATCCGCCCTTTCCATTTGGGATCGGCCAGATCCTCGAAGGAGGTCACCTCACCCGGTGCGACGCGGTCCTTGGAGGTATAGGCAATGCGCGCCCGCATGGTCAGGCCGGTCCAGTTGCCGTCGGGGTCACGATACTCCGCCGGAATATTCGCGTCGATAACTTCGGAAACCACCGGCTGCGTCACCCCTGCGTCCACAATCGCCGTCAGATTGGCAATATCCGTGGTCAGCACCACATCGGCAGGGGAGCGTTTGCCCTCGGCCCGCAGGCGCTCGATCATGCCGCTCTTGATGAACACCACATTGGTCTTGATGCCGGTCTCGGCGGTGAACGCCTCCAGAATCGGATCAATGAGCTGCGGCTGGCGGGAGGAATAGATATTCACCTCCTCGGCCAGCAGGGGCGTGGCGACCAGCGCGGTGGCTGCAATCAGGGTCAGGCGTTTCAGCATGGGTTTGCTCCGTGTTTGAATGACACGACTCAAATACCCAAGTAAAATAGTCAGGTCAATACCCGATTAAAAATATCAGGATTGTTTTTCCCGCCGCTTGACCTCGTCCCAGAGCGCATCCATTTCCGCCAGATCGGAGGCTTCAGGCGCCTTGCCGCGTTCCTGAAGCAACGCCTCCACCCCCTTGAAACGGCGGGTAAATTTTGCATTGGCGGCACGCAAGGCGGCCTCGGGATCAATATCCAGATGCCGTGCCAGATTGGCCATGACAAAGAGCATATCGCCGTATTCCTCGGCCAGTTCCTCCGGTCCCAATTTGTCGCGGGCCTCGACCAGTTCCGCTGCTTCCTCGGTGATTTTATCCACTACTTGCGCCGTTTCCGGCCAGTCAAAGCCGACCCGCGCCGCCCGATTCTGCAACTTGATCGCCCGCATCAACGCCGGCAGCCCCGCCGCAACCCCGTCGAGGGCCGAGGTCGCCTCGGGCTTTCCGGCCCTTTCCGCCGCCTTGATTGCCTCCCAGTCCACGGTCTGCTGCGCTGCCGATTTATCGCGGCTCTCGTCCCCGAACACATGCGGATGCCGCCGCAGCATCTTGTCGGAAATCGCGCGCACCACATCCTGAAAGGCAAAATGCCCCGCTTCCTCGGCCATCTGCGCGTGATAGACAGACTGCAACAGCAAATCCCCAAGCTCGTCGCGCAAATCCCCCATGTTGCCCCGCTCGATCGCATCGGCAACCTCGTAGGCTTCCTCGATGGTATAGGGCGCAATGGAGGTGAAATCCTGCTCGATATCCCACGGGCAGCCGGTTTCGGGGTCACGCAGGCGTCGCATGATCTCCAGCAGGCGCTCCAGCCCTGCGGTCTCATCACGCACCAGCGCGTCGGAGTCGGAATAATCTGTCATGCGCGCAGGCTATGCGCCCCGTTCGGGGTTTTCAAGCAAACAACACCGGACATTCGCGCCGGCACTTGTTGCGCGAGATAATATATACCAGATGCAGCGTCGCCAGCCCCGCCAGAATGCAGAAATAGGAGATATAAGCGTAGCGCAGGAACAATATATCCAGCACCACCACCCCGACCAGCGTCAGCCCGAAAAACCGCATATGCCGGTAGCGCGACATCAGCGGTGGCGCAATAATCAGCACCAGATACATCACATTGGTCAAAGGTCGCGGCAGCAGAAAATCGAGCAGCATCGTGCCCTCGTAGGCCAGCGAATCCTGATTGACCGTCACCGTCACCCAGTCGGGGTTGAGCAGATGCGGCACATACAGGATCAACCCGAATACCAGCCCGATAAGCGCAAACAGGGAGAACATGTGTTTTCGTTTGCTGTCGCGCGGCTCCAGCACATAAACCGACAGGGGGATCCAGAAGGGCCACATGAACCAGGTGAAAAAGATGAACACCATTGCCGCCAGCCAGACCTGATCCGGATTGCCCAAATTCACCCCGTTCCAGACGAATCCCTCGCTGAACTGCTGGATACTGGCAAACACCGGCATCATTGCGACAGGCAGGTACTTCCTGCTGGTCTCCAGCGCCCGTTTGACAGCATAGATCCCGCCCACGATCAAAACCCCGCTGGCGGCAAAACTGACTGTCTCGGAATAACACATGGCCGATCTCCCGGAAGGTTGCCTCGATGTTGTAGTTTTCACTCTAGCACGGCGAAAGTACCTTGCCATCACAAAACCGTTCCCGTTTAATGCACGAAACAGGAGAACCCGCATGCCCGTTATCAACCGCATCGCAGAATTCTATGACGACATGAAAGCCTGGCGTCGCCATCTGCACATGCATCCGGAACTGGAACTCGACACCGAAAACACTGCTGCCTTCGTGGTCGAGCGCCTGAAAGAATTCGGCGTTGATACGATCGAGACGGGGATCGCGAAAAACGGCCTCGTTGCCATCATCAACGGGCAGGGCGACGGTCCGACCATCGGCCTGCGTGCCGACATGGACGCCCTGCCGATCGCGGAGGCAGGGAACCATGCGCACAAATCCACCATTCCCGGAAAAATGCACGCCTGCGGCCACGACGGCCACACCACCATGCTGCTCGGCGCCGCGAGATATCTGGCCGAGACGCGTAATTTCCGCGGCCGTGTCGCTCTGATATTCCAGCCCGCCGAAGAAGAAGGCAATGGCGCCGAGGTCATGGTCAACGAAGGCATCATGGAGCGTTTCGACATCTCGTCGGTTTACGGCATCCACAACGCCCCCAACAAACCCGTCGGTCATGTGCTGCTCAACAAGGGCGCACTGATGGCGTCGGTCGATTCCTTCCGTGTCGATATCGAGGGCAAGGGCTGCCACGCGGCCTATCCCGATCAAGGCATCGATCCGGTGATGGTCGCGGTGCAGATCGCGCAGGCCATCCAGACCATCCGTTCGCGCAGTGTCCCCGGCCTCGACAATCTGGTGGTCTCGCTTACGCAGATCCATGCCGGCGAAACAGACAATGTCATCCCGCAAACCGCCACCCTTGGCGGCACGGTCCGCGCGCTCGACCCCGCCACCCGCGACGTGGTGGAGGACCGTATGCGCGCCATCGTCACCGGCACTGCTGCGGCGTTCGGGGCTAGCGCCTCGCTGACCTATGACCGTCAGGTTCCCGTCACCGTAAACGACCCCGACCGCGCCACTTTCGCTGCAAGCGTTGCTGCCTCGGTCGTCGGAGAGGCCAACCTAACCGACGATATCCCGCCCGAAATGGGGGCCGAGGATTTTTCCTTCATGCTGCAGGCCCGCCCCGGCGCCTATATTTTTCTCGGGCAGGGAGAGGGCGCGAACGTCCACCACCCCGAATACGATTTCAACGACGAAATAAGCCCCATAGGCGCCAGCTACTTCGTGCAACTGGTGGAGCAATCACAACCGCTCTAGTTCCGGAATTATTAACCCGATATTCACACTGCTCCCGTTTCTTGCGGAGCATCCCCGCCAATCAGTTCATCATCAGGAGGAATAAAATGAACGACATTCTAACCAACCGCATCGGCTGGCTTGCCGCCCTTGCTATATTGATTTTGGCCCTTTTCATGACCACGCAACCGGTTTTTGCCGACCCCGCCGGCCCTACGCAGGCCGAAATCGACGCCGCGCCGGTCTGTGGCGGTTTCCCCGCCGAGGGGGAGGAATACCTCTGTTCCTGTCCTGCTGGATTCAGCACCGGCGGTATTTGGGGCAGCGGCCCCTATACCGGTGACAGCAACATCTGCGCCGCCGCCCAGCAAAGCGGCGCGATCACCAGCGAGGGCGGTCCGGTCCTTGCCATCGCCGCCCCCGGTCAATCCGCCTATACCGGCGCGTCGCGCAACGGTATCACCTCGTCCGACTGGAAATCCTACGACCGCAGTTTCGAGATCGTCCCCATCGCCAGGCCACAGGCCGCTGCCCCGGAAGCCTGTGGAAAACTGCCGGATGGCACCGACAGCTACCAGTGTTCCTGTGCGGCAGGCGCGGGGCAGGGCGCCAGCGTCTGGGGCTCCAGTCCCTACACCTATGACAGCAACATTTGCGCGGCGGCCGTTCAGTCCGGCGTGATCGACAAAACCGGTGGAGTCGTCACGGTTCTGCGCATTCAGGGCCTCGATCGCTACGTTGGTTCGGAATCCAACGGAGTGACTTCCAGAGACTGGGGCAAATACAGTTCCAGCTTCGTTTTCGACTGGAACGAGTAGCTAGAGGGCAACCTCCAGCGCCTCCAGACCGTGAAAATGGTAGCGGTCGGCATATTTCGGCGTGCCGACCGGTTTCATGTCCGGAAACCGCTCGAAAAGGATCGGAAGGGCAACGCACATTTCCAGTTTCGCCAGTGGCGCACCGATGCAGAAATGCAGACCGGCCCCGAAGGCAGATGACCCGTGCCGCCGCGATCCACGTCGAACCGGTCCGCATGGGCGAATTTCGCCGGATCGCGATTGGCCCCCGCCAGCAGCAGCCCCACCGTGTCGCCGGTTTTGAAGGAATGGCCGAAAGCCTCGATATCCTCCATCGCGTAGCGGGTGAACATATGCAGCGGCGGATCGAAGCGCAGGGTTTCATCCACCGTCGCCAGAGTGCGTTCGGGGGTGGTGAAATAGCTCGCGGGGGCGGCTCCGCTTTTCAGTATCGTTTTGATTCCGTTGGCAAACCCGTGTACGGTCGCCTCGTGTCCCGCGTTCAGCAACAATATGCAGGTGGTGACCAGTTCGTCTGTCGAAAGCTTCGCGCCCTCGTCGCGCGCCGCGATCAGGCTGGTGATCAGATCGTCGCGCGGGTCATCCCGTCGCGCCTCGATAAAGGCGCGGATAAAGGCGGTGAATTCCAGCGTCGCCTTGACGGCGGCGTCCTCCACCGCGCGATCGCGGCGCACCTGATACATCGCCACCATATCGTGTGACCACGCCAGCAACTGGTCCGCCATATCCTCCGGCACGCCGAGCAGGCGCGAGATCACGATGATCGGGATTTTCTCGCAAAACGCCGGTAGCAGGTCGATGGTGTCGCCCTCAAACCCCGCCACCAGTTCGCGGGCGAGCGCGTCGATTTCCGGTTCCAGCGCCGCGATCCGCTTGTTGGTAAAGGCCCGCACCAGCAACGAGCGCAGCCGTGTATGCGTTGGCGGTTCACGCTCCAGAATCGAGTGTTCCTCCACATCGTAGAACGGTTTCAGGTGTTCGGGCCGCTCCGGTTCGAACCCTTCCGGTGCCTCGCGACCAAAGCGCCGGTCCCGCAGCATCGCATTGACCGCGGCGTGATCGACCGAACAGACCAGCCCGTAATCCTCCCAGAAAAACAATGGTTCCCCGCGCACCTCCTCGTAGAAATCATAAGGGTTCTGCACGAAATTCCCGTCGCGCGGGTCCTGTCGGAAATGTTTCATCCCGCCCGCTCCATTGCCTGTTCCAGATCGCCGATCAGATCGTTCACATCCTCGATCCCGACCGACAGGCGCAACAGGTTCGGCGCCACCAGAGAATGCGGCCCCTCGACAGTTTTGCGATGCTCGATCAGGCTCTCCACCCCGCCGAGCGAGGTAGCAGGGAAAAACACCTGACAGTATCGCGCCGTATCGCGCGCCGCCTCCTCGCCGCCCTTCAGCAGCAGGGACAGCATCCCGCCAAACCCGCCGGTCATCTGCCGCTTTGCCACCTCGTGCCCGGGGTGCGAGGGCAGGCCGGGATAAAGCACCGCCTCCACCGCCGGATGCCCGTCGAAATGTTCCGCTATCGCCAGCGCATTGGCCGAGGATTTTTCATAACGCAGATAGAGCGTCCGCATCCCGCGGATCAGCAGCCACGCATCGAACGGCGCCATCACCGAGCCTTGCAGCTTGCGCACCAGCGCCAACTCCTCGGCCAAAGGCCCGTCCCCGGCCAGCGACAACACGCCGCCGGTCAGGTCCGAGTGGCCGTTCAGGTATTTCGTCGCCGACTGGAACACCACATCCGCCCCGAGCGTCAGCGCCTGCATGGTCACCGGCGGCGCCACCGTGCTGTCCACCGCCAGCAAAGCCCCCGCCGCATGGGCGATGTCCGCTGCCGCCGCCACATCGATCACATCCCACGAGGGGTTGGTCGGGCTCTCGATCCACACAAGTTTCGTATCCTCGCGCATTGCATTGGCCAGCCCGTCGGGGTCGGTGGCATCGAACAGCGTCACGCCAATGCCGCGCTTCGCCTCCAGTCGCCGCACCCAGTCCAGCCCACCGTGATACATCACCTGCGGCAACACCAAATGATCGCCGGTCTCCAGCGTTTCCAGCAGGGCGACGAAGGCCGCCATGCCGGAGCCAAACAGCAGCGAGGCCGCACTGCCGTCCAGCGCCCCGATAACGCTCTCGGCATGGCTGGTCGTCGGCCCGCCGTAACGCCCGTAGACATAGTCCCCGAGCAAGGCGTAATCCGCGTTTCGCGCGAAGGTCGAGGACAGCTCGATCCCCGGCACCACGGCGCCTGTGCGCTCGTCAAGGGAATGCAGCGCCTGCACCGCGCGCGTGGCGGGCGAGAGGGACAGTTGTTTCGGTGTGCTCATGGAAATGTCCTCCTGGATTTGCGCCGGATTGTGCGGTGCGGGGCAGGCAAAGGCAAGCGGCATCAATGGCAAAAATCACGCGACGCGGCGGCGCGATTTCCGCCGGATTTCAAAACCACTAAACCGGATTAGTGGATATGTTAACCATTTGCCAAAACCATTGCACCCGCACGGATTTCGGGGGAGAACAGGGACATGACCAAACGTCTCGCCCTGTTGCTCCTGCTTCTGGCCGCCGCCGGCGCCACCCTCTGGGGCGTCTGGCGCTGGTCCTACGGCGAGGCGCTCGACAAGCTGGAGGCGCAGGGGCAGGGCAGCCTGTCGCTGGCCGCCGACCGTCTGGTCAGCCAGCTGGAGCGCTACCGGCAATTGCCCGTCGTCCTGACCGACAGTCCGGTTTTGCAGGCGGCCGTGCGGCAGGCGGGGGATATGCAGGACATCGACCTCTATCTGGAGCAGGTGGCCGATGTGACCGGCGCGCGCGATATCCTGCTGCTGGATACCTCCGGCACCACCATAGCCGCCGCCAACTGGCGCGAGGGCGACAGCTACATCGGGCGCAATTTTGCCGACCGGCCGGATTTCATCCGCGCCATGAACGGCGCGCTCGGGGTTTACCATTCGCAGGAAAACGAGGGCGACCCGCGCGGTTTCTATTTCGCCAGCGCCATCCGCGTGGACGGTAAAATCGCCGGCGTGTTGTCGGTCAAGGTCGATCTCGAGGTGCTGGAGGCCGACTGGCGCGGCGACCCCGAGGTTATCTTTTTTACCGACAAGAACAACGTGGTTTTCATCGCCAACCGTTCGACCCTGCTGCTCAGGGTGCTGGGCGACCGTTTCGCCATTCTGCAGGACCCCAAGGCGCGGCGCTCCTATGCCGCCAGCGCCCTGCAACCGTTTCCGGCCTTCAGCGAGCGTGACATGGG
>WFTU01000103.1 GCA_015485375.1 Paracoccaceae bacterium
AGACGTGTATAAGAGACAGGCCATAATATCGTCCGATGTTGCATTGGGGGCGGGCACCTTGGTTGTCGCCGGAACGATAGTAAATTCCGATGCGATGATAGGTCAGGGCGTAATTCTCAACACGGCTTGTCGTATCGACCACGATTGTCGTATCGGTGACTTCGTTCATGTGTCGCCCGGAGCGCTGCTCGCCGGTGCCGTTACGGTTGGCGCCCGCAGTTGGATCGGCATCGGGGCCATTGTGCGCCAAGGCATTACTATTGGTGCCGACGTTATGGTCGGTGCTGGAGCGGTTGTAGTAAATGATATTCCGGATGCCGCTATCGTCACCGGAATGCCGGCAAAACCGGTTTGAGGTTTAGGCATGCATAATCCCCCCTTCTCTCCCTGGCCCGCGTTTACGCAAGAGGAGGCCGATGCGGTGTCTGGAGTATTGCTGTCCAACAAGGTCAACTACTGGACGGGATCCGAGGGACGTAACTTCGAAACAGAATTCGCCGCCTTCGCGGACACAGACCACGCAATTGCGGTGGCAAATGGCACCGTTGCTCTGGATCTTGCCTTTCATGGTCTGGAGATAGGCGCGCATAATGGCGGGCTGGCAAGCGACGAAGTTATCGTCACTCCGCGCAGTTTTATGGCCTCGGTCTCCTCGATCGTGAACGCTGGTGCACGGCCAGTTTTTGTCGATGTGGATCGCGAAAGCCAGAACCTTGACCCTGATGCGGTTGCGAAGGCGATAACAGACAATACCCGAGCCGTTCTGTGTGTGCATCTTGCTGGTTGGCCGTGCGACATGGATGCGATCCGAAATGTTTGCGCCGGGCGCAACATAAAACTGGTTGAGGATTGTGCGCAGGCGCATGGTGCGCGTTACAAGGGGCGGCCGGTGGGCGGGCTTGGCGATGTCGCGGCCTGGTCCTTTTGTCAGGACAAGATTATGACGACTGGCGGCGAAGGCGGCATGGTTACCTGCAATGACGAAACTCTCTGGCGGCGGATGTGGGCTTTCAAAGATCACGGCAAAAGCTGGCAAGCGGTTTATGAGCGGGATCACCCTCCGGGGTTTCGTTGGCTCCACGAAAGTTTCGGAACAAACTGGCGCCTTACCGAAATGCAGTCCGCGATTGGCCGGATACAGCTTGGCCGCATGCCGGACTGGACTGCGGCCAGAGCGCGCAATGCGGATATTCTGACACATGCCTTGAGGCCTTTTGCCGGAGAAAGCGGCCCAATCCGGCTGGCTGCACCGCAAGACAATAGCAGCGTTCATGCGTATTATAAGTACTATGCCTTTGTTCATCCTAAAAGCCTTGCCTTAGGCTGGAATCGCGATCGGATTGTCCAAGAGATAACCGCGCAAGGCATCCCATGTTTTCAGGGTTCGTGCTCCGAGATGTATCTGGAAAAAGCTTTCGACAAGACGGATTTTCGACCCCCGCGCAGGTTGCCGGTTGCCGTTGAATTGGGTGAGACCAGCCTGATGTTTCTGGTTCACCCGAGCTTGACGGTTGAAGAAATGCAAAAAACTGCGCAGGGTATTGAAGCGGTGATGTCTGTGGCGGGCCGGACCAGTTGAGTGTTCTTGGGTGAACGGCTGAATATTTTGCCAATCCAGCAGAGGCTGAAAAATGTATTCTTTCCTTTCGGGACTATCGAGACCGGTAAAACAGGCAATATTGTTGTCTGTCGATACCATCCTGATCCCGTTTAGCCTGTTTGCCGCTTATGCGCTGCGCTTCGGAACGTTTGCTCCATTCGAGATGGTCAAAAGCGGGTGGATTCTGTTTCCTGTCCTGACGGTTCTCGGGGTCGGCATCTGCTATCTGATTGGACAACACCGCATCAAGTTGCATGCGTTTGAAACCAGTGCCGTCGGGCGCATAGCCGTATGTGCCGGATTGCTGAGCGTCACCGCTATTGTTGCCAGCTATCTGTTGGGCGCTTTCGCCCCGCGGTCCGTGCCGCTTATCTTCGGTGGCGTTTTCTTTTTTACCTCGGTCTTGTCCCGTCTGGCCGGTCAGGCATTGTTGAATGCCCTGTCAGGGCGATCGGGCGATCGGGCTCCTGTTGCAATTTACGGGGCAGGTGCGGCCGGAATCCAGCTTGTCTCGGCATTGCGCCAGTCCCGCGAGGTCAAACCGGTGGTATTCGTCGATGATAATCCGGCTTTGTTGGGATTGATTGTATCCGGACTGGCGGTAAAAAACCCTGCCGGGCTGCAGGAGATGGTCGAAAAAGGCCGGATCAAAAAAGTCTTGCTGGCCATGCCATCAATCTCGATCGTCCAGCAGAACGCGATAATTTCCGAGCTTTCCGACCTTGGATGCGAAGTGCAGGTATTACCATCCTATGTCGATCTGATCGCCGGCAAGGGTGGGGTCGAAAGCCTGCGCACAGTAACTCCGGACGAACTGCTGGGGCGTGACAAGGTTGACCTTGATACACCGGATGTAGCCAAGACCTATGCCGGCCGGGTTGTAATGGTAACAGGGGCCGGCGGTTCCATTGGCTCCGAGCTTTGCCGTCAATTGCTCAGCTGTCGTCCTGCGCGTATCGTGTTGTTCGAACAGAGCGAATTTGCGCTTTATCAGATCGATCAGGATTTGCGACCACTGGCAGAATCTGCCGGTATCGACGTCACAACGCGTTTGGGATCAGTAACCAATCAGGCCCGCGTTTCATCCGTCATATCGGATGAAAATGTGGAGATTATATTACACGCTGCCGCTTACAAACATGTGCCAATTGTCGAGGACAACGAGCTTGAAGGGGCTCGCAATAACGTATTGGGTACGCGAATTGTGGCCGAGGCTGCTCTGGCCGCAAACGTAGAGCGTTTCATCCTGATTTCCACGGACAAAGCCGTGCGCCCCGCCAATATCATGGGCGCAACCAAGCGCATGGCCGAACTGGTCATCCAGGACCTGCAAACCCGCAATGCGAGTACAAAATTCGCGATGGTGCGGTTCGGCAACGTGCTGGGCTCCTCCGGCTCGGTATTGCCATTGTTCGAGCGCCAAATCCGGGTTGGCGGACCGGTCACGGTTACCCATCCGGAAGTGACGCGGTTCTTTATGACCATTCCCGAAGCCTCGCGGCTGGTGCTGCTGGCGGGGTCCTATGCCGAAGGCGGGGATGTCTTTGTTCTGGATATGGGCGAGCCGATGAAAATCATGGATATCGCCCGCCGGATGATCGCCATGTCAGGCCGCTCGGTCAAGGAAAACGGTAGCGGGGATATTGAAATCCGGGTCATCGGACTACGACCCGGTGAAAAGCTGTATGAAGAACTGTTGATCGACGACAAAAGCCTGCGCCCCACCCCGCACGAAAAAATCCTGCGCGCACAAGAGGCCATGCTACCGCGAACAGAAATTGATGAAATGCTGCGCGATTTGCACGACGCCCTGGAACGGGGTGACCGCACCTCCATACGCGCCCTGATCGTCAGATGCGTCGAGGGATACCACTCTCAAGAGGGCGAACCCCCTTGCTGAATCCAAGCCAGACGTCAAGCGAAGCCAAGCTGGATAGTATCTCAATATTCCACCAGCACCCAAACTAGAAGTCATGCCCAGAAATCCTTGGATATGCGTTGATTTTATGCGGCTAACTATAGGGTGCTGCTCCTCTATAACCTGCAGCAGATCCCCCTACTAGCCGCTATCTCATCGCGGCCTATTCGTCGGCCGCCCCTCACCCGAATATCTCCGTACTCCCCGTCACCAGCACCAGTATCGTGACCGGCGAAACACCGATCACAACCGCCAGCATATAAAGCGGAAAGGCAAACAGCCGGCTCGTCCCCGCGACGAAGGCGATACCACCACCGCCGCCAATCATGGAATTTCCCGGAATATTGAATGCCACCGCCAGCGCGATATAGCGATGCCGCAGCAAAAACGGCACGATCCGCGTCGGCGCCCGCTCGATCAGCATCGCCATGCGCTCGCCTACCGGACGGCTCGCCAATTCATGCAAGCCAGCGCTCACCCGCCGCATACCGAGGAAATTGAAACAGGCGCTGATTACCCGCTCCGGCACCAGCCTTCCGGCCAGAAAACTCAGGGTCAGCCCGATCACGGTCGCGATATACACCGGAATCGCCATCGGCACCCCGAACATCACCATCAGCCCGATCCCGATTTCCACCCCCGGCACAAACGGCACCGCGATCAGCAAAGCATACAGAATAATCGCCGCCACCGTTGCGCCGAAAACAGCGTTCTGGTTTTCCGGCGTAATCTCCATTTTCACCTGCTCGGTCAACCAGTTGCCGAACAGGTGCGCCAGATGCGCCAGATAAACGACAGCAACAATCACAACAGCCCAGCGCAGGATTTTCACGAACAGCGGCATCCATTCCCCTTTCGCGCGGAGCCTACCCGACACCGCGGTAAACGGGAAATCCCGATCATGTGAGGCCGTTCATTATATTGACCAGTTCCACCGCAATCGCCGGTTCCGACATCGCATGCCCTGCCTTCACCAACCGCAACTCCGATTTCGGCCACGCCTTGTGCAGCGCATGCGCCGTATGTGGCGGGCAGATCATGTCAAACCGCCCCTGCACGATATAGCCCGGAATGTGCGCGATCCTGTCCATATTGTTCAGGATCTGCCCGTCCTCGCGCAGAAACCCGCCATTGCGGAAATAGTGGTTCTCGATCCGCGCAAAGGCGCGCGCGTAATAGGCTGGCGGAGCCCCCCCTTCGCCATCCGATTCCATCGAGGCCAGCGTATTTTCCCACCGTGTCCACGCCCGCGCAAAGCGCACAATATCCGCCTCGATCGTGCCGAACAGCCGCTTGTGATACGCCCCGATCAGATCGTCGCGCTCCTCCTCCGGCACCATGGAGGCAAACGCATCCCACGCTTCGGGCCAGAATGCGCCCGCCGCGCCACCGTAAAACCAGTCCAGTTCCGCTTGCGTCATGGTAAACACCCCGCGCAGCACCAGCGCCCGCACCGCATCCGGATGCGATTGTGCATAAAGCAGCGACAGCGTAGCCCCCCACGAACCGCCGAAAACCACCCAGTTTTCAACGCCCAGCGCCTCGCGGATCAGTTCGATATCCGCCACCAGATCCCACGTTGTGTTGTTCTCCACCCCCGCATGGGGCTTCGACTTGCCCGCCCCGCGCTGGTCAAACAGGATTACGCGATACTTTTCAGGATCGAAAAACCGCCGCATGGCCGGATTTGAACCGCCCCCCGGCCCGCCATGCAGCACCACCACCGGCACCCCGTCCGCGTTCCCCGACTGCTCGACATAAATGGTATGTC
>WFTU01000104.1 GCA_015485375.1 Paracoccaceae bacterium
GTCATGGCGTCGATTGTGGAATCTGTAACGCCGCCAAGCGCCCCTTTCCATCCGGCGTGGGCTGCGCCGACGATTCCGGCGTCGGGGTCGCAAAACAGCACCGGCGCGCAATCGGCGGTGAGGATGCCGAGGGCGATGCCTTTGGTGTTGGTGACCATGGAGTCGGCTTTCGGGCGGCCGTCGGGCCACGGGGCCTCGGTGACTGTAATCACGTCGGGTGAGTGGATCTGGTAGACCGAGAGCAGGTTCTCCACGGGCACGCCCATGGCGTCAGCCACGATTTTCCGGTTGGCAACAACGGCCGCAGGATCATCATCCGAGCTTTGGCCGCAATTCAGCGAAGTATAAAGCCCCGTCGAGACGCCACCCTGACGGGTGAAGAACCCGTGGGTGACGTCGTCGAGCGCGGGATCACTCAGGAACGAGCGAGGCATCTTCGAAACCGGGGGCCTGCGGGGCGTCGCGGTGGACCAGTCCCATGACCTTGAACAGGGTGCCCATCTCGTCGGGGTGGATCAGACGGTTTAGGGCGACGTTGATTTCCTCGGCCACCTCGTCTTCGTCGGTGGCGTTGATGAGCATGCCGGCCCGGGTCTCGATCCCGATGCGTTGCAGGAAGGGGCCTTGCGGAACGCAGCCTTCGGTGCGCGCGGCACCGGCAGCGCGGGCCAGTGCGGCGAAGTTGACATGGGCGGTGACATCGGCCTCGCCATGCGGATGGTCGAGGGCGTCAACGGGTTCGTGGTTCTGCACAGCCTGCAGGCTGTCGCCCGCGCCGTCCCAGTCGCCATAGTCTATGAACAGCGCCGCGCCGCCGTCGGCGGCGATGCGGTCACCGATTTTCGAGGCGATGTCCTCGGACTGGAAGGAAACCTCGGCATAAAGGTGTTCGGGCAGCATGGGGAAGAACTCGGTCAGGTCCTCGTTCTGCGCGGGGCGGCCGTGGGTGAAGGCGAGCTTGCCATCCTCGCCGACCTCGATCAGGCGTTCCTGCCAGCCGGCGTCGTTATAGCGGAACTGGTGCATGGGCAGCGCGTCGAAGAATTCGTTGGCGACGAGGAACATCGGCAGCCCCTCGGGCAGCTCTTCCACCTTGAAGGCCCAGTTCGGTTCCTGCCCCATCAGCACGGCGGATTGCTTGCGGCGCATGGCGGGGCTGTTTTCCACCAGCCAGATATCGGCACCCTGACGGAAGTCGGGCAGGGTGTTGGCGGTGCGCAGGATGTCGTTCATCAGCGTGCCGCGGCCCGGTCCCAGTTCGACCAGCAGGAATTTTTCCGGCCGGCCCTGATCGTTCCATGCCTGCATCAGCCAGAGCGCGACCATCTCGCCGAACATCTGGCTGACCTCGGGCGCGGTGACGAAATCGCCGTCCGGGCCGAAGGGGTCGCGGT
This sequence comes from Paracoccaceae bacterium, assembly GCA_015485375.1. GTDB lineage: Bacteria > Pseudomonadota > Alphaproteobacteria > Rhodobacterales > Rhodobacteraceae > NORP23. The sequence continues at coordinate 1,395 of WFTU01000104.1, forward strand.
TGGTGTAGTAGCCGTGCTCGGGGTGGTTCAGGCACAGGTGCATGTATTCACCCACGCTGATCGGGCCTTTTTCGGCAATGCGGGATTTGATGATGTCTGTCAGTTCGGTCATTTACGTTTCTTTATCCATATCAGCAGGGCGACGCCGACGATTACCATCGGCAGGGACAGCAATTGCCCCTGTGTGATGCCCGTTTCGCCCATACGAATGACATATCCGAACGGATTATCCAACGAGACAAATTGCGCGTCTGCCTGACGGAAGTATTCCACGAAGAACCGCGCGGCGCCGTAGCCGGTGAAAAACGTGGCAATCGTCAGCCCCGGAGTTTTCAGCGCGCCGCGCTTGTAGACCATCCAGAACAGCAGCGCGCCAAGCACCAGCCCCTCGAGAATCGCCTCGTAAAGCTGGCTCGGATGGCGGGTGCAGACCCCTTCCCAATAGTCGGGACATTCCAGTGCGCGCGGGTCGGGGAACAGCACGGCCCAGGGCACATCGGTGGGACGGCCCCAGAGTTCCGGCTTGATGAAGTTGGCGAGGCGGCCGAGGAAAAGCCCGATCGGGGTGGCGAGCGCTACGGCGTCGCCGACCGACAGCACCGGCAGTTTGTAGCGCCGTGCATATAGTGTAATCGCCACGATCACGCCGAGGAAGCCGCCATGGAAGGACATACCCCCCTGCCAGACCTTCAGGATTTGCGCCGGATTGGCGGAATAGTAGTCCCATTGGTAGAAGAACACGAAACCGAGCCGCCCGCCCAGAACAACACCCAGCACGATCCATGTCAGCAGGTCCTCGACCTTTGCCGGTTCCATCGGGGCCTTGGCGGACCAGAGGTCATCGCGTTTCATCAGCTTCACGATCAGACGCCAGCCGATCAGCAGTCCGGCGATATAGGCCAGCGCATACCAGCGCAGCGCCAGCTCGAATCCGAAGACGTCGAACGAGAAAATTTCGGGATTGATATTGGGGAAGGGTATGACAAATGGCATCGGGTTCTCCTTTGGTCATTCACTCCCCCGCCACCGGATTAAAGTCAAGCGACGCTTGGCAAACTGTTCGTGAACAGCCATATATAGGCGGAAACGAGCAAACAGGAGTCGACGATGCAGAGTCGCAACCGGATTTTTGATGATATGTCCCAGCTGATGAGCAATGCGCTGGGCGTGGCGCAGGGGGCCAAGACCGAGGCCGAAACCGCGATGAAGTCGATGCTGGACCGCTGGCTGGCGGACCGCGACTTTGTTTCGCGTGACGAGTTCGAGGCCGTTCGTGCCATGGCGCAGAAAGCGCGCGAGGAAAACGAGGCGCTGTTGAAGCGGATCGAGGCGCTGGAAGCCAAGCCGAAGCCCAAGCCGCGTGCCAAGGCGAAAACCGCGGCAACCAAAACGGCCAAATCCACAAAGTAATTCCGGCAGTTTTCTGCCTTTGACGCTCCGAAATCCGGTTTCGGGGCGTTTTCTTTGCAAGAATCCCTTTACAGATCGGCATTTTCCGCACACCATATATCGTATGGGGTCACCGATATTATACGACCTCTGGATATGGCTCCCGCTTTTAGTGGTGTTTTCCATTTCAGGCGCAAGACCAAAGAGGGACCGGATATGGATACTGCAACGATTGATATGACCACCGACGATTTGCACCCGATTGATATCGTGCAGCATATCGCAACCCTTTATGAATGGGACTTCGACCGGGTGGCTGATGACCAGATCGCCATGATGATCGACGGATCATGGGCGACCTATTCGCTGTCGCTGGCATGGTCCGAGCGGGACGAGGTGTTGCGGATGATCTGCACCTTTGACATGGATCCGCCTGCGGAGCGTCTGCCGGCGCTGTTCGATGTGCTGAACCGCGCCAATGACAAAAACTGGACGGGGGCGTTTACGCTCTGGCAGGAACAGAAGATGATGGTGTATCGCTATGGTCTCAATCTGGCGGGGGAGGCCACGGCCTCGGCCATGCAGATCGACGATATTGTCGGTTCCGCCGTGATGGCCTGCGAACGCTTTTATCCTGCGTTCCAGCTGGTATGCTGGGGCGACAGCGATCCGCGCGAGGCGATGCGGGTTGCCATGGAACAGGCCTTTGGCCGCGCATAACCCCCGTCGGGCGGGGGCCTGGGGAGGGATTTGATGTCACTGGAAATTCTTGCGGAACGCGGGCTGGTATTGCTGGGCTGCGGAAAAATGGGCTCGGCGATGCTGGAAGGCTGGCTGGCGGGCGGGGTTGCGCCGTCCTCGGTCTGGATTCTGGATCCCGTCCCTTCGGAGCGGTTGCAGGAACTGGCGGGGCAGGGGTTGCACCTGAACGGGGATCTGCCGGACTCCCCCGCGATTTGCATCGTGGCGGTCAAGCCGCAGATGATGGGCGAGGCGTTGCCGCGGATCGCGCCGCTCGGCAATGGCGATACGGTGTTTCTGTCGATTGCGGCGGGGACTCCGATTGCGGCCTTCGAGGCGGTTCTGGGCGGGCAGACGCCGGTGATCCGCGCGATGCCGAACACACCGGCGGCGGTCGGGCGCGGGATTACGGCGCTGATCGGCAACAGGCATGTTGACAGCACGGCGCTGGAGCTGGCCGAGGCGTTGTTGCAGGCCGTCGGGCAGACCGTGCGGCTGGAAGATGAATCGCAGATGGATGCGGTGACGGCGGTTTCGGGTTCAGGTCCGGCCTATGTGTTCCATTTGATCGAGGCGCTGGCGGCAGCGGGCGAGGCCGAGGGGCTGGCGGCGGATCTGGCGATGCGGCTGGCCAAGGCGACCGTGGCGGGGGCCGGAGAGCTGGCGGAACGGGCCGGAGACTCCCCGACACAGTTGCGGGTGAACGTCACCAGCCCGGGCGGAACCACGGCGGCGGCGCTGGAGGTTCTGATGGACGAGGAGCGCGGATTTCCCGCCTTGCTGCGCGAGGCAGTAGCGGCAGGAGCGAAGCGGAGTCGCGAACTGGGGTCGTAAATGCTGCGCCGCAACATGGAAAAATGCTGCAGCAAATGCTGCACCGCAACATAGCCTTGACATTTATTGTGCAGTGCAATATATAACGGGTAATCCAGACGCACCCATTCAAGGAATACCGCTATGTTTGATCCCAAATCCTACCCGTTCAACGCCGACCAGCTGGCCCAGTTCTTCAAGGCCAACGATTTCACCAAGGCTTTCGCGACGCCGAAAATGCCGGAAGTGGATACGGATGCAATCCTTGCCGCGCAGAAGAAAAACATGGATGCGCTGGTCGAGGCCAACAAGGCCGCTGCCGCCGGATATCAGGACCTGTTCGAAAAACAGGTGAAAGTATTCGAGGATACGCTGGCCGAAGCGCAGAAGAAAATCGCGGAATTCGATGCGACCAAGATGGACACCGATCCGGCCGCACAGACCGAGGTGGCCAAGGCCGCTTTCGAAAAGGCGCTCGCCAATATGACCGCGCTGGCCGAGGGGGCGCAGAAAGCCAACTCCGAAGCCTACGAGGTGGTTGCTGCCCGCATTAAGGACTCGGTTGCCGAGCTTCAGGACATGGCGAAGAAATTCACCGCCTGATATTTTCCGACTGCCGATTGAAACCGCTTGCCCTTCACGGGGCGGGCGGTTTTACTTTGGGCAAACGGAGGATGGTATGAGTGATCTGGATTTTGACACGTTTTTGAAAACCGATATCCGCGTCGGGCGGGTGCTGCGGGCGGAGCCTTACCCCGAGGCACGCAAACCGGCGATCAAGCTGTGGGTGGATTTCGGGTCGGAGATTGGCGAGAAAAAGACCTCGGCACAAATCACGGCACATTATACGCCGGATGATCTGGTCGGGCGGATGGTGCTGGGGGTGGTGAATTTCCCGCCGCGCCAGATCGGCAAATTCATGTCGGAGTTTCTGGTGCTGGGCGTGCCGGATGCCGAAGGCGGGATTGTGTTGATCGCGCCGGATCAGGATGTGCCGCTTGGCGGGCGGATGCA
>WFTU01000105.1 GCA_015485375.1 Paracoccaceae bacterium
GCGATGATCAGGGCGATGGCGGAAACCACACGGGTACCCAGATCTCCGAATTTTCCGGAAGTCGCGCTCATGTTCTGGTCCTTGCTGATGGAATTACGGGATACAAACGACCTAAACCTGCATGATTTCTTCTTGCTTGGCCGACAGGGCACTGTCGATGTTGGCAATCGCCTTGTCGGTCAGTTCCTGAATTTCGTCATGCCAGATTTTCTGGTCATCCTCGGCCATGGAATCCTTTAACTTCTTCAGGTGGTCCATGCCGTCACGCCGCACATTGCGCACCGCAATACGGGCGTTTTCCGCATACTGTCCGGCCAGCTTGGATAGTTCCTTGCGGCGCTCCTCATTCAACTCCGGAATTGGCAGGCGCAGTGTTGTGCCATCCATCACCGGATTGAGGCCCAGCCCCGACTGCCGGATCGCCTTGTCCACGGCCTGCACCATGGTCTTGTCCCAGACGTTGACCGAGACCATGCGGGGTTCAGGCACATTGATCGTTGCGACCTGGTTGATCGGTGTCATCTGCCCGTAAGCCTCGACCATCACCGCATCGAGCATCGAGGCCGACGCCCGCCCTGTGCGCAGGGAATTGAAATCGTGTTTCAGGGAATTCAGCGCCCCTTCCATACGTTTTTCCAGATCGTCCAGATCAATATCGTCAATGTCGTCCGACATGGGGGTATCTCCTGCGTTGTCTCTAGCTAGGTTCTACGACGGTAAACTTGCCTTTACCATCCAAAATACTGAGGAAGCCACCCGGTGTATCCAGCGAGAACACGATAATCGGCAATTTGTTGTCCCGCGCCAGCGCAATGGCCGAGGCATCCATGACCTTCAGGTTCTTCTGTAACACGGTGTCGTAGCTCACCCGCTCGTAGCGTTTCGCATCCGGATTGGTTTTCGGATCACTGTCGTAAATTCCGTCAACCTGCGTGCCCTTGAAAATCGCCTCGCACTTCATTTCCGAGGCCCGCAAGGTCGCGGCCGTATCGGTGGTGAAGTAGGGGTTGCCGGTTCCGGCGGCAAAAATAACGACGCGTTTCTTCTCCAGATGGCGCACGGCACGGCGGCGGATGTAGGGCTCGCAAACCTGATCCATCGGAATGGCTGAAATAACGCGCGTGTGGATTTTCAGCGCCTCCAGCGCCGACTGCATGGCCAGCGCGTTCATCACAGTCGCCAGCATGCCCATATAATCGGCGGTGGTGCGCTCCATCCCCTGCGCGGAACCTTGCAGGCCGCGAAAGATATTGCCGCCGCCGATGACCAGACAAATCTCGACGCCGGTGTCGTGGACCTTCTGGATTTCCTGCGCAATACGTTCAACGGTAGGGGGGTGGAGACCGAACTGCGTGTCGCCCATCAGGGCCTCGCCGGAAATTTTCAACAGCACACGATTATAATGCGGCTTGGTTTCGTTTTCCCCATCCGGCATGGCAAGAATCTCCTGTGTATGATTTTACGGCAACATGTCGTAAAACGCCGGAAATTTCAACGGTAAATACGGGCGGATATGTCGCTGTTCCGGCGTGCGTGAATTGACATATATCAATTATGCGCCTGCCGTTTCTGCTACCCTTACCGCCACTGCACGCCAACAGAAAAAGGATACTTCGATGCGCAAATCCCTTCTATCCGGCCTCCTCGCCGCTGCCCTGCTGACGTCCCCTGCCGTGGTCGCTCCGGCATTTGCCGACGAGAGCGTCACCAATACACCCGTCACCGTTTACAAAAGCCCGTGGTGCGGTTGCTGTGGTGGCTGGATCGAACACATGCGCGCCGCCGGCTTCGATGTCGAGGTAAATGACGTCGAGGACCTCGATCCGATCAAACGCGCTATGGGCGTCCCCGAAAACCTCGAATCCTGCCACACCGCCAGCGTTGGCGGCTACACCATCGAAGGCCATGTTCCCGCCAGCGAGGTTATCCGCCTGCTGAGCGAAAAACCCGCCGCGCGCGGCCTGTCCGTTCCGGGCATGGTGGTCGGTTCACCGGGCATGGAGCAGGGCAACGCCTATGAACCTTATGCCGTCGTGCTGTTTTCGGACGCCCGACGTCCGGTCATTTACGAGCAATACTGACAAAAAAAGCGGCGCAACCGATGTGGTCGCGCCGCCCTTTATTCATATTGTAACGACTATCAGCCGCCCATGGTTTTCGCAACTTCGGCTGCAAAATCCTCTTCGACTTTCTCGATACCTTCGCCAACCTGCACGCGGGCAAAAGCAATCACTTCGATGCCGCCATCCTTGGCCGCCTGTGCCACAGTGATGTCGGGGTTCATGACGAATTTCTGGTTCAGGAGGGTAACTTCCTGATAGAATTTCTTCATGCGGCCCTTGATCATGCCCTGAATGATGTTTTCCGGCTTGCCGGATTCCATCGCCTGCTCGGTCAGGACCTTTTCTTCGCGCGCAACCAGCGCCGGATCCATATCCGCTTCGGAAAGCGAGGCCGGATTGGTCGCGGCAATATGCATGGCGATCTGTTTGGCCACTTCGGCGTTATCGCCTTTGACAGCAACCAGAACACCGATCTGTCCCATGCCGTCGGCAGCAGCGTTGTGGACATAGGCCGCAACGGTATCGCCTTCGACACGGGCCATGCGGCGCACGTTCATGTTTTCGCCGATGGTGCCGATTTTCTCGGCCACAACTTCGTCAACGGTCTTGCCGCCCATGTCGGCCGCTTTCAGCGCGTCGATATCGGATACGCCAAGGGCAACCTTGGTGATGTCGGCAACCATTTTCTGGAACTCGTCGTTCTTGGCAACGAAGTCGGTTTCGGAGTTCACTTCGACAGCAACCCCGACGCCACCGTCAACAGCAACGCCGACCAGACCTTCGGCCGCGGTGCGACCGGATTTCTTGGCCGCCTTGGCCAGACCCTTGGTGCGCAGCCAGTCGATTGCCGCTTCCATGTCGCCTTCGGTTGCGGTCAGCGCCTTCTTGGCGTCCATCATGCCTGCGGCGGTAATATCGCGCAGTTCTTTAACCATTTTTGCGGTGATACCCATCACTGCTCTCCTTGTATAAACGGCGGCGCGGCCCGTTGGCCCGCCGCAAAGGGATACGGGATGCCTGCCGCCATCTTCGACAGCGGCAGGGTATAAAGGATGCCTATTTGGCCGCTTCTTCGGCGGGGGCTTCTTCAACCACCACTTCTTCAACGACTTCGACAACTTCCTCGACCGGAGCCTCTTCCATCTCGCCGATATCGATTCCTGCGGAACCCATCTGTGCGGCCATGCCGTCCAGCGCCGCACGGGCGATCAGGTCACAGTAAAGCGCAATCGCGCGCGCCGCATCGTCATTGCCCGGAACCGGATAATCGATGCCGACCGGATCGGAGTTGGAGTCGAGAATGGCAATCACCGGAATACCCAGTTTCTTGGCTTCGGCCACGGCCAGCGCTTCCTTGTTGGTGTCGACAACGAACATGATGTCCGGTGTGCCGCCCATTTCGCGGATGCCGCCCAGCGAAAGCTGCAGTTTGTTCTGCTCGCGCTCCATTTTCAGGCGCTCTTTCTTGGTGAGGCCCTCTGCGCCGCTTTCCAGCTTCTCGTCCAGCGCTTTCAGACGCGCGATGGAGGCGGAAATGGTTTTCCAGTTGGTGAGCGTGCCGCCCAGCCAGCGGTGATTCATATAGTACTGCGCCGAACGCTCGGCCGCATCGGCAATCGCTTTGGATGCCTGACGCTTGGTGCCGACGAACAGAACGCGGCCGCCTTTTGCGGTTACAGCCTGAACAGCCGCCAGCGCCTGATCGAGCAGCGGAACCGTCTGCGTCAGGTCCATGATGTGAATGCCGTTGCGCGCACCGTAAATATAGCGGCCCATGCGGGGATTCCAGCGGTGTGTCTGGTGACCAAAGTGAACGCCTGCTTCAAGGAGCTGGCGCAATGTGAACTCGGGTAGAGCCATTGTCGTATACCTTTCCGGTTTAGCCTCGACGGGGAGAAGGGACCGTTGTGGACCCAACCGGTGGACCTTCGGGGATTTCTCCCCCGTCAGCCGCAAACCCCGCCTGTGGATTTCAGTGCCGCCCATCTACAAGAGCCTGTGCCGGATGGCAAGCCCCAATAGACTGCTTCAAAAGCGTTGCAACCGTGGTTAAAACCCCTAGAACGGAAGCAGTCACCTTTTAACGGATTCCCGCGTGCCAGAAAACACCTCCCTCCCCGTCCTTTGCATCGGCTCCGCGCTCTGGGACACGATCGCCAGCGCCAATTGTGCCATGTTGCCCGGCAACGACGTGCCGGGGCGCATCCGCCGCCGTCCGGGCGGGGTCGCCCTCAATATCGCGCTTGAATTGGTGCAACACGGACAGCCTGCCATGCTGCTCGGCACCATGGGTCAGGACGCCGAGGGCGACAGCCTGATCGCGGAGCTGACAGCGGCAGGCATCGACTGCACCCACATACTGCGCACCGAGGATCCGACCGACCACTACCTCGCCATCGAAACACCCGACGGCGAGGTTTTCGGCGCCATCGCGGACTGCGCCTCGCTGGAAAAGGCAGGGGACGCGATTCTGGAGCCGTTGCGCAACGGCGAACTTTCGCAAAACGGAACATGGTGTGGCCCGATCGTCATAGACGGGAACCTCCCCGTTTCCGTGCTGCAAGCCCTTGCAACACATGAGGATTTTTCCAACGCCCGCCTCAGCTTCGTTCCCGCCTCCCCCGGCAAGGCCGAACGCCTGCGCGTCGCGCTCGAAACCCGCAACGGCACCCTTTTCGTCAACCGGACGGAGGCCGAAATCCTCGCCGGCCGCCCCCTTGCCGACGCGGCCGAGGCCGCCCACGCCCTGCGCACCCTCGGCGCGCACCGTGCTATCGTGACCGACGGCCCGCGCATGACCGCCCTTTGTGATTCCCGCGAGGTCCTGCGCGCAACGCCGCCCAAGGTAAACGCACACACAACCACAGGTGCCGGAGATGTTTTCCTCGCCACTTTCATCGCCGCCGAACTCGCCAGCGACCCGCACAATGATTCCACCGGCGATACCGCGCAATCCATTCTGCAAGCCGCCGCAGATGCCGCCGCTGCACATGTCACGAAAGACGCCCCATGAAACTGCCCCTTGCCTACTCCGCCGAAGTTACCGATGCCCTCGCAACCGGTCGCCCGATCGTGGCGCTGGAATCCACCATCATCACCCACGGCATGCCATACCCGCAAAACCTCGGAACCGCTCGCCTGATCGAAGGGGAGATTCGCGCGGCCGGTGCCACGCCCGCCACCATCGCGGTAATGGACGGGCAAATCCTGATCGGGCTGGATGACGAAACCCTCGAAGCGCTGGCGCAGGCTGACAACGTGATGAAACTCTCGCGCGCCGACCTCGCCTTTGCCGTTGCCAATGGCCACACCGGGGCGACGACTGTTGCCGCCACCATGATCTGCGCCCACCTCGCCGGTATTTCCGTATTCGCCACCGGCGGCATCGGCGGCGTGCATCGCGGGGCCGAAACCAGTTTCGACATCTCCGCCGATCTGGAGGAACTGGCCCAAACCCCCGTTATCGTCGTGGGTGCGGGGGCCAAGGCCATCCTCGATCTGCCCAAGACTCTCGAAATCCTCGAAACCCGCGGCGTGCCGGTTGTCACCTATCAACAGGACGACTTCCCCGCCTTCTGGTCCCGCTCCTCCGGTCTGCCCTCGCCATTGCGCGCCGACAACGCAGAACAGATCGCCGCCAGCCATAAAATGCGCGAAACCCTCGACCTCGAGGGCGGCATGCTGGTCGCCAATCCGATCCCGCCAGAGGCCGAAATTGCCGCCGATATCCTCAAGCCGGTGATCGAGCAGGCCATTGCCGAGGCGGACGCCCGGAACATCGCCGCCAAATCCGTCACCCCCTTCCTGTTGCAACGGATTTTCGAGCTGACCGGGGGCAAATCCCTGACGGCAAATATTGCTCTTGTGCAAAATAATGCCCGTCTGGCGGCAGAAATTGCCAAAGCGATGCAAACGTAGCATTGCCGAAACGCCCCTTTCCCCCTATCTAACCCGAAACAGGGAGAACAGATGGCACGCAAGAAACCGAAAAAGGTGAAACACCCGAAGCCGTCCCTATGGCAGCGGACAAGGAGCAATTTCCTCACCGGACTGGTGATCGTTGCCCCTATTGTGCTGACCGGCTACCTGATCTGGACGGTCGTAACCTTCATCGACGCCAAAGTCGTGCCACTGGTCCCCGCGATCTATAATCCGACCACCTATCTCGGCAAGGACATCCCCGGCTTCGGCGTGATTATCTTCCTGGTTTTCACTGCCATCATCGGCGCTCTCACCAAGGGCATTTTCGGCCGCCAGATCGTGCGCACATGGGAAAACCTGATCGGCCGCACACCGATCGTGCGCTCGCTCTATAGCGGGTTGAAACAGATCGTCGAAACGGTTCTCAGCCAGAACACGGCCACTTTCAAAAACGCCTGCCTTATCGAATACCCGCGCAAGGGCCTCTGGGTTATTGGTTTCATCACCACCGAGGCCAAGGGCGAGGTGCAGGGCAAAACCCGGGACGACCTGATTGCCGTGTTCGTGCCGACCACCCCGAACCCGACCTCCGGCGTCTTTGTCTATGCCCCCAAACCCGACGTGATCTATCTGGACATGAGCATTGAAGACGCCGCAAAACTGGTGATCTCCGCCGGCCTCGTGATTCCGCCGACTCTCGAGGAAATCGAAGCGGGCCGCAAACCGGTTCCCGCTAAAAACGGCAAGCCCAAGGGCAGATGACCCCGCTCTGGAGCGCCGCCCTTACCGGTTTTCTGACCTCTTTTGCGCTGATCCTCGCCATCGGCGCCCAAAACGCCTTTGTTCTGAAACAGGGTCTGCAACGCGCCCATGTATTCTGGGTTGCGCTGGCCTGCGCCCTGTCGGACGCTATCCTGATCACCGCGGGCGTCGCCGGTTTCGGCGTCATCGTCCTCGCCGCACCGGCCCTGCCCCGCCTGATGGCCCTCGCCGGTGGTGCCTTCCTTGTGTTCTACGGCCTGCTGAAATTCCGTGACGCAGCAAACGGCAACTCGCAACAAACCGCAGCCGAGGCACCCCGCGCCCTGCTGCCGACCCTGCTCACCACCCTCGCCCTCACCTGGCTCAATCCGCATGTCTATCTCGACACGCTCGGCCTGATCGGCGCGATCTCCACCCGTTTCGAGGGAATCGCCGCCAGGTCTGCCTTCGCCGCCGGTGCTGTCACCGCCTCTTTCGTGTTCTTCTTCGCCCTCGCCTACGGCGCGCGATTCCTCGCGCCCTTGCTGAAAACACCGCGCACATGGCAAATTCTGGATATTCTCATCGGGCTGCTGATGCTCTATCTCGCCGCCGGATTGTTCCTCACCGCCTGATTCCCGTTTCCGAAACGCGGGACATAATCTTGCGGAGCGGCGGGCATTAAACACCAGATGTGGCGCAATTCTCCGATACGGGTATATTTTTACAAATCCGGCGCTGCCACAGTGCTGCCACATTATCGTGGCTTCTGTGCAACAAGTTGATGTTCTAATGGCGTTTCCGGCGCTAACATTCCCCGTATAAACAATTTTTCCCAAAAAATCCCTTGGCAGCCACAGATCGGAAGCCTATGATCAAGCCACTGCTCGATAGGTTTCTGCCTGTATGAAACCTGCCTCAATAACTTGACGCCCTCCTTGCGAGGGCGTTTTTTTTATTGTGGAATGGATGTAACCCAAAGGATCACCGCGTCGTCCTGTGATCTGGAAATCACGTTGTGCCCCATCGAGGCATCGTAGTAGGCGCTATCACCCCGACGCAATTCCACAGGCTCGTAGAACTCGCTGTAGAACTCGACCACGCCGGTCAGCACATATAGGAACTCCTCGCCGTCGTGGCGCACCCAGCCGTCGAATTCGTCAATCGAGCGTGCCCGCACCGTGGCGCGATAGGGCATCATCTGTTTGTGCGAAAGGTCCGAGGCCAGAATTTCATGCTCGTAGGTCGGTGTAATCAGCCCCCGCCCCTCGCCGCTGCGCGTGATCGCGCGACGCGCCAGCACCTTGTCGGACTTCGGCGCGGTAAACAGCTGCGGGATGGAGATATCCAGCCCCGTCGCCAGCTTGCGCACCGCATCAAAGGTCGGCGACATCTGCCCGTTCTCGATCTTGGAAAGGGTCGAGCGCGCCAGCCCCGCCTTCTGCGCGGCCTGCTCCAGCGTCCAGTCCCGTGCCTTGCGCAACTCGCGCACCCGCTCGCCAAGGTCCAGCGGCGCGCGCGCCTCTTCACGGCCGCTTTCGCGGGCAATCTTCAACACGCTGGGTTTGCTGTCCGGCATTGGCTTTCCCTGTCCACTCGCTGTAAAAGACCTCATACCCATTGCCGCGACCGCTGGCAATGCGCCGTTCAGAACCGAGGCCCCATGACCCGACTAGATATCATATCCGACCCGATCTGCCCCTGGTGCTACATCGGCAAGGCGCGCCTCGACAAGGCGCTGGCCAAGTTCCCCGAAAACCCGTTCGAGCTGCACTGGCAGCCCTTCCAGCTCAATCCCGAAATGCCGCGCGAGGGCATGGACCGGCGCGAGTATCTGGAATGGAAATTCGGCGGCAAAAAAGGTGCGATCGAAGTCTACAGCGAAATCGCCAGAACCGCCGAGGAAGAAGGCCTCGAAATCGCCTTCGAGAAAATCACACGCACTCCGAGCACACTGGACGCGCACCGCCTGATCCACTGGGCCGGACTGGAAGGCGTACAAACCGGGGTCGTCACCGAACTGTTCAACCGGTTCTTCCGTCAGGGTCAGGATATTTCCGACCGCGAGGTGCTAACCGACATCGCCCGCTCCACCGGCATGGACCCCGATGCCACTGCCCGCCTGCTCGAAAGCGAGGCCGATCTGATGGAAACCCGCGCCGCCGACGCCAAGGCGCGCGAAATGGGTGTGCGCGGCGTTCCAACCTTCATCATCGCCAACGAGGCGGTGGTCACCGGCGCACAACCCGCCAGCCTGTGGGAAGAAATCGTCGGGGAAATTCTGGCCGCGCAGAGCTAGGGCGCGACCCTAACCCCTGGCCTGCCGCGCCGCGCGCAACTGCGCAAAATCGTCACCGGCGTGATAGCTGGAGCGCGTCAGCGGCGTGGCCGAAACCATCAGGAACCCCTTGCCAAATGCGGCCTTTTCGTAGGATTCGAACTCCTCCGGCTCGACAAACCGTTCGACAACGTGGTGTTTCGGCGTCGGCTGCAAATATTGCCCGATAGTCAGAAAATCCACATCCGCCGCGCGCATGTCATCCATCACCTGCATCACACCCTGACGATCCTCGCCCAGCCCGACCATGATGCCGGATTTGGTAAACATCATCGGATCGAGTTCCTTTACCCGTTGCAGCAGGCGTAACGAGTGGAAATAACGCGCGCCAGGCCGTACTGTCGGATAGAGCCCGGGAACAGTTTCCAAGTTGTGATTGAACACATCGGGGCGCGCCTCGACCACGGTTTCCAAAGCCTCCGGCCCGCATTTCAGGAAATCCGGCGTCAGCACCTCGATAGTGGTCTCGGGAATTTTGCGGCGAATGGCACGGATGGTCATGGCGATATGCTCCGCCCCGCCATCCTCCAGATCATCCCGATCCACCGAGGTAATCACCACATGTTTCAGCCCCAGCTTTTCAACCGCCACGGCCACGCGCGCCGGCTCGAACGGGTCGAGCGCATCGGGGCGACCGGTGGCAATGTTGCAAAAGGAACAGCCGCGCGTGCAAATCTCGCCCATGATCATCATAGTGGCATGACCCAGCGACCAGCACTCGCCGACATTCGGGCAGGACGCCTCTTCGCAAACCGTCGCAAGGCTGTTGTTTTTCAGGATATCGCGCGTGTCCTTATACCCTTGCGAGGTCGGCGCCTTTACCCTGATCCACTTCGGTTTGCGCAGGATCGGCGTGTCGGGTTTATGCGCCTTTTCGGGGTGGCGCTGCGCTTTGTCTTTCAGGTCACGCTCGGACATGGTGCCTCCGGATTTTGCTTCGGAACCGCTCTACTGCAATCCACGGCCCTTGTCTGCACCCATTTTGGCAGGACATGGCAGAATTGCGCTGGCATCATGCCGGTTTTAAAACCACTAAACCGGTTTAGTGGTTATAAAGGGCCGATAAAATTCGCACCATTTCAGACCGTTACACAGAAAACCGAAAACGGATTTAGACTTTGTTAACCCCTATTGGCCGTCAAGACGCCGCAAACGGCGGATCAGGCTGGAGGTATCCCAGCGGTTCCCGCCCATGTTCTGCACATCCTTGTAGAACTGGTCGATCTGTGCCGTCACCGGCAGGCTGGCGCCATTGTTGTTCGCCTCGCCCAGACAAATCCCCAGATCCTTGCGCATCCAGTCCACGGCAAAACCGAAGTCGAACTCGTCGTCCAGCATGGTGTAACCGCGGTTCTCCATCTGCCAGCTTCCGGCCGCCCCCTTGGAGATCACATCGACCACAGCCTTGCCGTCCAGTCCTGCCTTCTGGGCAAAATGCAGCCCTTCGGACAGCCCCTGCACCAGCCCTGCGATACATATCTGGTTAACCATTTTGGTCAGCTGACCCGCGCCACTTTCGCCCATCAGACGGGTGGAGCGCGCGAAGCTCTCGATCAGCGGCTCGGCCACGGCATAGGGCGCGGCATCGCCACCGCACATAAC